>JACWAG010000072.1 GCA_014874425.1 Syntrophaceae bacterium
CCTGAAAGATACCCGGAAGAAACCTGGGGAATAGAAGATCCCCGAGTAACGTGGATAGAGGACCTTGGACTCTGGGTTGTCGCGTACACTGCCTATTCAGAGGCCGGGCCTCTGGTCTCTCTTGCCACAACCAAGGATTTTGTCAACTTTCTGAGGCATGGTCCTGTCATGCCCCCTGAGGACAAAGACGCCGCGCTTTTCCCCGTCAAGTTTAAAGGCAGATATGCCATGCTCCATAGGCCGGTGCCGGCTTCAAGCGTTCGAAAGCACATCTGGATATCTTTTTCACCCGACCTGAAGCACTGGGGAGATCATCAAGTCCTAATGCCTGCGAGGACCGGCGGCTGGTGGGACGCCAACAAAATTGGACTCTCGTCGCCGCCGCTGGAAACTTCTGAGGGCTGGCTGATACTGTATCATGGAGTTAGAGAGACTGTCGGCGGTTGCCTTTACCGACTTGGGCTTGCGCTACTGGATAAGGAAGACCCTACTCGTGTGCTCAGACGATCTGATCAGTGGATATTTGGCCCTGAGGAGGCATATGAAAAAAGCGGCGACGTTGGTAACGTTGTCTTCCCTTGCGGCTGGACTCTCCATGACGATGATCTGAGCATTTTTTACGGTGGCGCCGATAGTTGCGTAGCAGTAGCCATCGCGAGCCTGAGCGAGGTTCTAGACTTCATTAAGCGCTGTCCCGAGAGATAATGCCTACAGCCATGCGTTTCCCCTACTCCTAGACAATGTAAGCCTCGTTCTATGGGGTCGCCCGACAGGGCCATCCTGCTCTTGCGCCGCGTGGAAGATCGGCGCGGCCATATCTCAAATAGTCAATAAAAGGTCTGTCATAAGATCACGTTTTCGTTTTCGCTTTGGAGGATGACACTACCGCTGTCTGTTGACACATCCACCTGCAGCCATTGCACGACACGATAGTTCATGTTATTCTATTACGTTACCGATCTAAATACCTACCAAACTACTGCAGGAGTTGTATATGACCCAGGATTTACTGCCTAAGACTTTTAGCCCATCTGAGACTGAATCCAAATGGTATGACTTCTGGCTAAATAACGGCTATTTCAGCGCAAGCGCAAATAAAACAGGCCTCGAATACTCAATTGTCATCCCACCTCCCAACGTCACCGGTTCCCTCCACATGGGCCATGCTCTAAATAACACACTTCAGGACATACTGGTTCGATATCACAGGATGAACGGTTATAATACTCTTTGGATGCCAGGTATGGACCATGCCGGGATAGCGACTCAAAACGTCGTCGAGCGTCAACTAGCCGCGGAGGGGCTCACCAGAGACGACCTTGGACGAGGGAAATTTGTAGAGCGGGTGTGGGAATGGAAGGAGCATTCTGGTGGTGTCATCATCAATCAGTTAAAGAGATTGGGCTGTTCATGCGATTGGGATAGAGAGCGATTTACAATGGACGAGGGTCTCTCAAAGGCTGTCAGGGAGGTTTTCGTCCGCCTTTACGAGGAAGGTCTAATTTATAAGGGTGATTACATCGTCAATTGGTGCCCTAGGTGTCACACAGCGCTTTCCGATCTTGAAGTCGAACATCAGGAAACGGAGGGTTCGCTGTGGCACATTCGATATTACATCGAAAACTCCGACGACTATTTGGTCGTAGCCACGACCAGGCCAGAGACCATGTTGGGAGACACAGCAGTGGCCGTTAATCCCACTGACCCAAGGTATACGGCTCACATTGGGAAATTCGTCATCTTGCCCCTTGTGGGAAGAAGGCTAAAAATAATCGCTGACCCAATTGTGGCGATGGATTTCGGCACTGGAGCGCTTAAAGTGACCCCGTCTCACGATCTCACCGACTTCGAACTTTCCATAAGACATGACCTTGAACGAGTCACCATCATGGACGCCAACGCCAGAATAAACGAGAGCGGAATGCATTTCTGTGGATTGGACCGTTATGAATGTAGAAAACGCATAGTGGCTGAACTCGAAGAAAAGGGGTTTCTTGAGAAAGTTACACCTTATGCTGTCGGACTTGGAAAATGTTATCGCTGCAAAGATGTTGTCGAACCACTAATTTCAAAGCAATGGTTCGTCCGTGTGGCTCCATTGGCCAAGGAAGCCTTAGAAGCGGTCCAGGATGGTAGGACCAGAATAATTCCCGATCATTGGGTAAAAACATATTACGAGTGGATGAACAACATTAGAGACTGGTGCATCTCCAGACAGATATGGTGGGGACACAGAATCCCGGCATGGACTTGTGGAGATTGTGGGAACGTCGTTGTAGCTGAAAATACCCCTGCCAATTGCCCTGAATGTGGAGGAGTCAAGCTCGACCAGGAAACCGACGTCTTGGACACTTGGTTTTCTTCCGCCCTGTGGCCCTTTTCGACTATGGGCTGGCCCGACGAATCCGAACTGCTGAAGACATTTTACCCAACATCCTGCCTCGTGACTGGTTTCGATATTCTCTTTTTCTGGGTTGCCAGGATGATGATGATGGGACTCAAGTTTATGGGCGAAGTGCCATTTAAGGACGTCTATATTCATGCTCTGGTTCGAGACGAACACGGCAAAAAAATGAGTAAATCTCTTGGAAACGTGATCGATCCTCTTATGGTAATGGACAAGTATGGAACAGACGCTTTCCGGTTTACTCTGGCTGCCTTGGCAGCTCAAGGAAGAGATATTCGATTATCTGAAAATCGGATTGAAGGCTACAGAAACTTCGTAAACAAGTTGTGGAACTCGGCCAGATTCACCCTGCCCCACTGCGAGAAACTCACACCAGATAGCGACTTGAAAGACTTTTCAGATTTCTCCCTTCCCGAACGTTGGCTGCTTTCGAGGCTCAATAAAACTACGGACATCGTGCGAAAGGCCCTTGAGTCATACTCTTTTAACGAAGCCGCCCAAGCATTGTATGAATTTTCCTGGCATGAATTCTGTGATTGGGGATTGGAGATTTCCAAAATCCCTCTTGGGGACCCTGATACAGATGTCTCAAAAAGATCCGCCGCAGTTTTAATTCACACTCTGGATTCATTACTAAGACTCTTGCATCCTTTTATTCCATTCATAACAGAAGAAATTTCATCCAAACTCAGACCCGACGCGGGACCAATCATAAGGGGCCAATATCCAGTTCCTGATCAATCGTTGATCGATGAAGGCGCAGAGGGGGACATGCAGTTCCTGATGTCCCTAATTGCTTCGGTACGAAACCTGAGGGCAGAAATGAACGTCGCGCCCGGCAAAACCTTACCAGTTATCCTTGGATGCGCCTTAACAGAGCAGGTCGATCTAATCAAGGTGAATCTACCGATGGTTTTGAACCTTGCCCGGATTTCCAACTTGGATTTTTATGAACTGACGCCGGATTCCGCCCCTCCTCAGGACAGCGTTACCGCAGTTGTTAATGGAGCGAGAGTTTATATCCCATTGCGCGGAATTGTCGACCCTGATGTTGAGGTAGCGCGATTAAGGAAAGAGCTGGCCAAGATCACAGCCGAATATGAATCTGTTGAAAAGAAACTCAGCAACGGGGATTTCCTTTCCAAAGCAAAACCTGAGGCTATCAGGAAGCAGCAGGACAGAAAGACTGAGTTGTCCAGCAAGCTGATCGGACTAAAAGAAGCTTTGGAAAAGATGCTGGCTATAAAAAGCGCTTAGGCGCGCCCAAAATTTGAGAAAGACTAAAATCGACTGGAAACTTCGCAACATGTACAAGCCCAATCTTGTCGTGGTAGAATCGGCGGAATCAACTCAGGATATGGCAGGAAAGATGGCCGCTGATGGAGTTCCGTCCGGTACTGCGGTCATGGCATTGAACCAGACGAGAGGTCGCGGTAGATCCGGGGCGGACTGGCATTCACCACCGGGAAAGAACCTGGCGCTATCAGTGATCCTACGGCCAGTTATCGAGATTAGGCACGCCCCGCTCATCGGCATGTTAGCGTCAATCGCAGTGGCAACCATTGTCGATATCGCGTGTGAATCATCCCAAGCTTTTCTGAAGTGGCCCAACGATGTGTTAGTTCAAAATAGAAAGATCGCGGGCATACTGTCGGAAGCTCGTATAACGGACTCGTCTGTAGAGGTCATAGTGCTGGGTGTTGGCGTCAACGTTAATTCCAGCGTTGATGATTTCCCCTGGGAATTGAGAGATTCTCTGACTTCCATGTTCATAGTCACTGGTAAAACTTTCGATTTAAGAACGACCTCAGAGCGCTTTTTACAAGCATTGGGAGAGTTGATAGCCAGGGTTGAAACTGAAGGACCCAATTTTGTCCCTCGTGTTTGGGAGAAACGGTGGGCCCACAAAGGACACACACTGGTACGCGACGGGATCAAAGGGACCGCCACTGGAATTGATACGGACGGGGCACTTCTAATGAAACGCTCCGATGGTGAAATCGTAAGAATTTCTTCAGGGGCCATGTTTACCGCATGACCCTTTTAAACAAGCTCGAACCTCAAAACAAACGTCCAAAGAGGTTGATCCTAACAGAGGCATTTGAATGAACCTGAATTCTGAACCAGGACCAATCGATATGTTTTCCTTATCCCAATCCCTTTCCTCAGTTTCCAACAAGATCGTCGCCATTGTTTTGGCGATTTGCGTTTTTTGCAGCGCAATGACATTAACTTTAACCAATGGATTGGAATTCTTAGCCTTGTTGCAAAAAGTGGCTTCCAAATATGATTTATATTGTCCTGAAATTACAATAATTGACGGCAAGGCCACCATCAGGGAAAAGCAGCCATATATTGTAGAATTGCCACAAGACGTAAACATTACTGTTGTTATTGACACTCGTGACAACCCGAAACCTAACCCTCTCTCTTACATTAAAGAAAACACAACTGGTTTGGCGCTCTTAAGGAATTCTTTGATAGTAAAAAATCGGGATGAGACGTCCAACATTAAATTGGAGAATTTTCCTGACTTGACGGTTAACTCGCAAACGCTGACTGATGAATTTGCCAATTATCGGTTTACTATAATGCTGTTTATAGC
>JACWAG010000073.1 GCA_014874425.1 Syntrophaceae bacterium
GTGGTGGTTCCGACGTGTTTGTGAACTTTCATTGTCAGGACCCCCATAATCCTTGTGATAAGAAGCACATCAAAAGCGACAGCCAATTCAGCAATCAGTGGAAAGTCTGGAGTAATCGAGATACCTGCGAAAAAAGCTCCGTTTTCCATGGCTAGAATACCGATTACCTGTGGGACCGCCTCACGCCTAACTGTTATCGCGTACGCTCCTAGAAACAGACCGGCCAGACCAATGGGTAGGTTGATTGTAGCCTCCTCCTTAGGACTTGCGCCCAATAGAGAGACTGCAATGAAGTAAGCGAAAATTACAAGCACAAGTGAAATAAGCAGTGAGGTCGAAATACTTAATACTTGCGTAATTTCGCGACGAGTGCGCAATTCATGACCGAGGGTTCCCAGGAAAAGCCATGGAATCAAAACAGCTTTGAAAACTAAGGTTATCCCGCCAACTATCAACAGTGAAACAGAAGAGTTCTGGTACCCCAGGATAAACGCTGAAGCGGCGAGAAATATTGACTGAATGATGAACGCCTTCAAGCATGCTAGCGCTTGGCGTGTGGCGATGAGGGCGAATGCCGTAAGCAGGAAAAACCCTCCAGCAAGCGCATTCAAGGCGCTCAATACAAGAATTGGTGAGTTTGTATCAAACATCGTGTTCCCCTCTAAATTTACAAAAGCTTCGTGATAACAGCAGCCACTGATGTTACGAATGCGGCGCCAAGAAACTCTGGGATTCGGAACAACCTCAGCTTGGCAAGCGAGGATTCTATGACGACCAACACTAGGATAAGCGCCAAAATCTTTGCCAGGACAAGTGGCACGGCCAAGATCACCTCAGCAATGTTTTCTCCCCGAGCTAACCCCCAAGGGCTAACCAGCACGTTCAAGAATATGCAGAAAAGCACGAAAGATTTCATGCAACTACCCCATTTCATCAGGGCCGCCCCCCGGCCTGAATACTCTAAAACCTTTGATTCATCGACCATTGCCAACTCGAAATGGCCGGAAGGGCTGTCCACGGGGATGCTACCGGTTTCCGCGATGATCAGCATCAAGAAAGAAAGCATCAGTAGCACATGAGCCGGCTGGAAAAAGTTCGCCATCGGGGTTACCCAGTGTTGCTGAACGATATAAGGAATGGTGGAACCTGCGACGAAGGATACTGTAAAAAAAACAATCATGAAAACCGGCTCAGCGAGAAAACCTACCATCCTGGTTCGGCTGGCCCCCATTGGGCCGTATGGGTTCGCAGTATCGATTGCAGCGAGCGCCGTAAAAAAACCGCCAAGAGCGAGAATGAATCCACCTCCAAGCATGTCGGCCATGAATGCTAAAAACAAAGGATAGCTTGTTAGCACAGGGATAAGCAGCGTGACGAAGATCGGCGTAACAAATACTATGTATGGAGTGATCCGAAAAATCCAAGACGAACGTTCAGACACAACTTCATCCTTGTGGAAAAGCTTCCAGATGTCAAAGTAAGGCTGGAAAATGCTTGGTCCTCGTTGAGACAAGATTCGTTCTTTGAGACGATTAAGCACCCCCTTAACAAGAGGGGCAAAAGCCATTACCACCAAGACCTGTAAAATATTAAACAGGAGCCTATGCGTCATTCTTTTATCTCCCGCACGTTATTCCTACAATTAGGCTGAGCCGTTAGATGAAATCTTCCATCTTAGAGTGAAAAACAACAAATATTTTCCTCAAAATCCTCCCAATTATTTATTGTTCAGTGAGCGATTCCCTGCAATTTGGGATATACGTCGTAATCCCTCGATCAATTGACTCGCCCTCGGGTTCAAATATTCCTCCAAAGCGGTTGGCACCTCGCCGTAGCCCTTGAGATATCGTCCCTCTAGTTCCACAATTGAAGGCCACAGAACTGCGCATTGCCCGACTATCATTTTTACTGCGCTATCGACTGTAGAATCAAGTTCAAGGTAGTCCTGAATCTCCATGAGAAGTTTTCGCAGTTCAGAAAGCTCAATCGAGAGATTTTTTCGTTGCTCCTCAGAGAGAGGATTTAAAATCCGGAAAAAAACGGATCTAACTTCCTGACCCTGTGCCCACCTGTCAAAACCGCAAAGCGCTTCGTCAAACAGGGTCAGAGTTACCGAAATCGCTCTTTTGTGGCTCTGTCTAATGATGATCTTGTCCCCACTGGCGGAAATCTGGCCGGCGACAGCCTTATCTATCATGGCGACACCTTGAGAGGGTCCCCGAAGATCGCCGATTTACCGAGTTCCGCTTCTATCTCCAAGAGCCTGTTATATTTAGCAACCCGTTCACTACGACTGATTGAACCCGTTTTGATTTGCCCACCGCCCATAGCTACGGCAAAATCCGCCAGGAATGTGTCCTCAGTTTCCCCGGAACGGTGAGAAATTACATATCCCCAGCCGGCCTTGCGACATAGATGGATAGCCTCAATAGTCTCGGTTACCGTACCGATTTGATTTAGCTTTATTAGCGCAGCGTTAGTAGTGTTCTCGGCAATTCCCCTGCCAATATATTGGGTATTTGTAACGTATATATCATCTCCAACTATCTGCGTAGTGGAGCCAAGAATAGCGGTTTGTTCCTTGAACCCTTCCCAATCGTTCTCATCAAGGCCGTCTTCAAGTGAGACAATTGGGTACTTTTCGACCCAGGTTTTATAGAGAGCTGTCAACTCTGCGCTAGTTTTCTTGCCTTGTCCGGACTTGATCAAATTGTAAGCCCCATCTTCGTAAAAGGAACTTGCCGCCGGATCTAGCGCAATAGCTATGTCTTGACCCGCCTTGTAACCTCCCACTTCTATCGCCTCAATTATGAATTCGCACGCCTTCTCGTTACTCTCAATGTTAGGCGCAAAACCGCCTTCGTCGCCCACACCTGTAGAGTACCCCCTACTTCGCAATATCTTCTTTAAAGTGTGAAACGTCTCAGCGGCGTAACGAAGGGCTTCCGCAAATGTCGGCGCTCCAATCGGCATAATCATAAATTCCTGAAAATCTAGACTGTTGTCCGCATGTTTACCACCATTAAGGACGTTCATCATCGGCATAGGAATGCGAGTGGCGCCTGGCCCGCCTAGATAAGCGAACAGCGGTAATCCCGCATCCATCGCAGCAGCCCTTGCTACGACCATTGATACTCCTAGAATAGCGTTTGCACCCAGTTTGCTTTTATTTGGTGTTCCGTCCAATTCAATCATCAATCTATCTATTTCAGATTGAACAGAGGGCTTCATGCCTACAAGCCTTCTGGCGATGATATTATTGACGTTATCGACAGCGCTGAGAACACCAGCTCCATCGTAAC
>JACWAG010000074.1 GCA_014874425.1 Syntrophaceae bacterium
ACCGGAGGCTGGTTCGGATGCGGCTAACCTGAAGACTACAGCGGAGCTAAAAGGTGATCACTGGGTCTTGAACGGTCGAAAGCATTTTATCACCAATGGCAATATAGCCGATACAGCTACTGTCTTTGCGCTCACCGATCGCGCCAAAAGAGCAAAAGGCGGTATTACGGCTTTTATCGTAGAAAAGACTTTTCCTGGATTTTACGTCGGCACGATTGAACGCAAAATGGGAATGAGAGGTTCTCACACGTGCGAACTCATTTTCGACAATTGTTTGGCGCCAAGAGAAAACGTGATCGGTGGGGAGGAAAACATAGGCAAGGGTTTTAGGACCGCCATGAAAACTTTGGACAGAGGCCGGCTCACCATGGGAGCCTCGACCATGGGGTCCGCTCAGAAATTATTGGATCTATCCATTGATTATGCTAAGCAGCGCGTTCAATTCGGTAAACCGATCTCTCACTTTCAAGCCATCCAATTAATGCTTGCGGACATGGCGACTAATATCTACGCTGCACGTCAAATGGTCTACCATGCGGCATGGTTGAAAGACACGACCAATTCATCGGTGATAAAGGAAGCCGCTATGGTCAAGCTCTTTTGTACTGAGATGGCCAACAGGGTCGCGGACATGGCTGTTCAGATACATGGTGGAATGGGTTATATGAAGGACTATCCTGTCGAACGCTACTACCGCGATCTCCGCTTGACACGCATTTACGAAGGCACCAGTGAAATCCAGCGTTTAGTAATAGCCAGGGAACTTCTTAAGGATTAAGAGGATTAGAATGGATATCAAAAAAGTGTTTGTTGTAGGCTCCGGCTTAATGGGTTCCGGCATTGCTCAAGTTTGCGCGACGGCGGGATTGGGAGTCATTCTCAGCGATGTGAACCGTGAGATGCTTGAACGCGCCCTCAAAAATATTGCATGGTCTGCCGGCAAGCTTGTGGAAAAGCAGAAAGCGCAGGGACCATTGGACGCGATAATGGCCCGTATTACTCCCACCGATGATTTGGCTTTGGCCGCTGAAGCAAATCTTTGTATCGAGGCGGTCTTTGAAAAATTGGCCCTCAAACAGGATGTTTTTCGGGACCTCGCGTCTGTGGTGGGACCTGAGACATTGCTGGCCAGCAACACCAGCGCTATCCCCATCAGCTCCCTTGCGGCTGGAATCCAACATCCGGAAAGGGTTTTGGGCCTGCACTTCTTCAGCCCTGTTCCAATGATGGAGGCTGTTGAGGTAGTCCGTAGCCAATTCACAAGCGACGAAGTTTTCGCTCAGGGAAAAGCCTTTGTTGAAGCCATTGGTAAAGAACCCATTCTCGTTCACAAGGACGTGCCGGGGTTCCTCATCAACCGCATTAACTTCCCCGCGACTATTGAGGCAATTCGCCTGGTAGAAGCGGGGGTGGGGACTGTTGAAGATATTGACAAGGGACTGCGCCTTGCCACCGGACGTAGGATGGGAATATTTGAAACAGGCGACATGGTAGGCTTGGACATTACCTGTGGCGCATTGACAGCAATATACGAAGAAACCAAAGACCCGCGCTGGTTTCCGCCGGCGATACTTCGAAGAAAGGTAGCTGCCGGGCAGCTTGGTCGAAAAACTGGTAAAGGGTGGTACGAATATAATCCGGACGGCACTCGTAAAGAGATCAAAAAATAGATTGAATATCCAACTGTGGCTTTCACTCAAAGTTTATCAGTTCTTAATGAATTTGACGTGGCGAGCGCTGTTTGGAATTGAAGACGGAGAAGCAAATGAAAGAAGTTGTAATCGTCGCCGGAGTCCGGACCCCGGTTGGCAAATATATGGGTTCGCTTAAAGATATGCAGCCCTATGATCTTGCAGCCATTGTAATCGGCGAGGTTGTCAAGCGAGCGGGAATTCAGCCCGAACTCGTGGACCAGGTTGTCATGGGACAGTCTTATCAGAATGGTGAGTATGTAAATATCGCGCGAATGGGTCTGCTCACGGCAGGTTGGCCGGAAAATATTCCTGGGCTGACTCTTGATAGTCGTTGCTGTACTGGTCTTGAAGTCGTCCGCTACGCAGCCGCAATGATAGTGTCAGAACAGGCCGATATTGTTGTGGCCGGCGGGGTCGAGAGTATGAGCAACGCCGAGTTTTACCTGCCCGGGAGCATCAAATGGGGACTCGGAGGCAATAAAGGGGCGCCTAAAGGTCACGGCGACCTCTCAATTTGGGGCACACCTCTTTATGACCGCATACAAAGAGCAAGAGTCATGTCCCAACCAGAGGAACGATACGGGATCTTGCCGACGATGATGTCATGGGCTGAGACAGGGGCAAAGGAACACGCAATCACCAGAGAGCAATGTGATCAGTGGTCCCTTGAGAGCCATAGAAAGGCCTGCGCGGCAGCCAATGCCGGTAAATTCGTAGAGGAAATGATCCCTATAAGAATTATTGGGAAAAGGGGTGAACAGATAGTTGTAGATCGTGATGAGAACCCTCGTTCAGACACTACGATCGAGGCCTTGAGTCATCTCAGACCAGTGTTGGGGGGTGTTTGCACCGCTGGCAATTCATCCACCGAGAATGATGGAGCTGCGGCGGTATTGGTGACTTCTGCGGCTAAGGCGGCTGAACTGGGTTTGAAACCTCTGGCGGTCCTAAAATCATGCGTTTGTGTTGGAGATGACCCTCGAAGGGCCTATAAAACTGTGCCTATAGCTGTTAACAAGGCTTTGCAAAAGGCGAACCTGAAGTTGAAAGATATGGACCTCATCGAGATACAGGAAGCTTTTGCCGCTCAAGTTTTGGCGGACCTCAAAGAGATGGGAGTCGCACCAGATAAATACGATAAAGTGAATGTAAACGGCTCCGGTATTTCTCTCGGTCACCCAATCGCGTGTACCGGAACTCGGGTCTTGGTGACTCTGCTCCATGAAATGAAAAGACGAAATGTTAAATATGCGATCGAGACCATTTGTGGCGGAGGAGGTCTCGGGATCGCCGCAGTACTAAAAAGAGATTGCAGCGAGGAGTAAG
>JACWAG010000075.1 GCA_014874425.1 Syntrophaceae bacterium
CATGGTTCCGGTGGACATTTACATATAGTCATAGGCGCGGGCGGGGGCCCGACCAGATTTGTTGGGTAACATCTAATCGGTGGACATGGCGTACAGGGAGGTATAGTAGGCGGTCCGGCACAGGTCGGTGGGGCCGGTGGACCATAAGTCATCGGAACAAGCTCACATGGATCAGGAGGTGGCATGTACGAATAGGAAGACATTGGCGCGCCTATCACAAACACCACACTAATCCCTAATAGCAGTAAAGTCCTTACCAACGCCACAATTATGCACCATCACATCTGCAAAAATCCTCTAAAGGATTATCTCAAATGTCCAACAAACCTTAATCTTTTTCTTAGACAACGGATGATATTAGAATACAGAAGGCGAAGAATAGAGTCAAGAACTTTTCGTGAAAACGGCATACATCTATATTAAATATTAATAAATATATATAATACTCATATATAATAACCTATTTTTCTGACGCACTAGCATGTTCATAAGCTTTAACAAAAGCTCCTATCCCGCTTCTGACAAACGTGGCGCTTTCAGAAGAAACTCCAGAAATGTCAAAAGAAAAACAAAGACTATCAATTACCGAGTTAATCAAGGTTTTCTCGTTTTGATCCAAAGGATTACGCTTGAGATAATAGCCGCTCCTCCTGATCTTTGACCCCTTACTGTAAGGCCACGAATCTTTCCATGCCAGAATCCCCCTTAATATCATCGCAGGGGCCGGCTTGAAAACTGTACCTAGATCAAGTTTGGCGCCTATCTGTAACTCTATTAGATCAATCAGGGCCGCCAGATAGTTCACATCAGTGGCTATAAGGCCGTAAAGACACCAGTCCCCTATCAGTCTCCTAACAATCTTAAAAATGCTGTCATTCAACTCTTCGCAAGCCGGACAATAAAAGGTCTTACAAGCGGCGCTCCCATAATAACAAAGTCCTCTGAAATCAACTCCATTGTTTCCGGGAGCTGCAGGATGAAGCATGCAGCCTACCGTCAAATTTTGACCATCCACAAAACCAACATATTCGCAGACGTGAATCTCAGGATCGAAAGGCGACAGATTGTGCAAACCCCTAACGTGGTCTACAAAGTCGACCAGCGCATCAACCTCCCTGGGAACGTTCCTAAACTTCCTGGTTCTTTCCAGAATAGAGCAGTTCAAGACATCCCTGCGGCCATCCACTACGTTGTAGACTCCACAGCAGGCGGCGCATGATTTGAACGAATCGGGGTGACACAAATTCAAGATTCATCTACTCCCGATCCGTTAGAATATCCAATAAGATCAATAAACAGCATATCAGACCTAATATTGATAAAATCCCCTGCCACTCTTTTTCCCAAGGAAACCCGCGTCGACATATTTCTTTAGTAACGGGCATGGCCGGTATTTTGGATCTCCAAAACCCTCAAACAAAACATTTAAAATTGCTAGACACGTGTCCAACCCAATGAAATCAGCAAGCGTCAAAGGTCCCATAGGGTGATTCATCCCGAGCTTCATTACCTCGTCTATGGCCTCAACCGTGCCAACCCCTTCAAAAAGCGCATATACGGCTTCATTTATCATCGGCATCAACACGCGGTTTGATATAAATCCAGGAAAATCCTGAGCCGTAACAGGTATTTTCCCAAACTTTTTCGACAGCGCAACCGTAATCGCCGTGGTTTCTTCATCAGTAGCCAAACCATTAATGACCTCAACGAGTTTCATAACAGGTACGGGGTTCATAAAATGCATCCCTATAAATTTTTCGGGACGTTTTACGCATGCGGCCAGTTTAGTGATTGATATTGAAGAGGTATTGCTCGCCAGTATCTTGCCGGGCGCGACAACTTCATCCAGTGTCTGAAAAACCTTTTTCTTGAGGTCAAGATTTTCAATTATGGCTTCAACAACAAAATCAGCCCCTTCGAAGTCCTTTAAATCCACGCTCGGCTTTATCCTTCCCAAAATCGTGGATTTCTCGTCAGCAACCATTTTGCCTTTCGAAACAGCCCTGTCGAGATTTTTCTCAATAGTTTTAAGTCCCTTGTCCACAAACTCCTGCTTAACGTCATTCATAATGACTTCTAATCCGGAAGCCGCCGCTACGTGGGCTATTCCGTTTCCCATCTGCCCTGCCCCTACAACTCCGAAAACATTCACTCCCATGAAACAATCCTCCTTAAAAACAAAGAATTTGACACAAGTCTTCCTATCAACTACATTTTAACTGTGCGCCCGTAGCTCAGTGGATAGAGCGCAACACTCCGGATGTTGAGGCCGGACGTTCGAGTCGTCTCGGGCGCGCCATCAAAGTCAGGCAATCAAAAGGTTTTTCTCGCCTTTTGTATTTTAAGAGTTCCTCTTTAGATTCAATATAACATACTCTGAAAAGGTCTAAACGGGCAATTCGCCACATTCAAACAATCATCCAAACCACTATTCCGACTACCAGTGATGATATCAGCCCCAAAGGTATGGTCCATCGGAGAATATCACCCTCCTTCCCTACCGCCCCACACATCGGAGTGGCCAGAGCGACCTTAAACGGCGATGATATAGACCCCACGGAAGATCCCACTGCCAAACCCGCCGCAAGCCAGATTGGAGAAACTCCAAGCAACGTGGCCGCTTGAACCTGAAGCTGACCAAAAAGCATCAGTGACGCCACACCATAACCGGTAAGGAATGTCCCCGCCCATCCGAGAACTGGAACAAAGATCGGATAGAAATTTCCGCTATAGAGTGTAAGACCCTTAGAAATTATTGAGGGAACATTATGGGCCGGATCGAGATGAGAAAACCCCGAACTGTACCCTGTGTAAGATATCATTTGCCCCATCGCGCCGAAAAGGCCCATCGCCAGAAATACACGCCATCCTTTCTTCAGGCTGAGCAGGACGATAGATCTAAGTTGCTCAGGAGGGGTCCTCTGAAGCCGTACCGACATCAGGAAAGCCAGAAACAGATACACATACGCTGAGAATAGAGGGCTGAAAGTGATAGAGTGGATTGGAACAACGGATACTTTGAAAATGAGTTTTTCAAACGTGAGTTCACGTAAGTAGGGAACAATGTTTACTGAAAACAGGCAAACAAGCATGAAAAGAAATGGTGCCAAATCTACCAGAATGCCTCGATTTAAATCAAGCCTGCCGGACCCAAGGACAACTAAAGCGGTAATTACCGCCAAACCCGCCACAGTACCAGAAATATGGATTCCAATAAAGATGGCTGTCGCGAGACCAGTGAGACCGAGCAGTAATCCGCTCAAAATGACTAAAACCAGCTTCCTGGCTCTTTGGTTTTGTTCAGGCAAGAAAATCGGCACGCAAAGAGCCATAGTCAAAGTGGCCGGGACCGATAGCCAGGCCGAAGCCACTCCCAGATCCGTTAACGATAAGTTTGTTACCAGCGACAGGACTGTAATGATTACTCCAGCCAATTCGAGAGTCATCATACCGGAGTAGCCTATTATCGAGAGGGCCGCAGATCCGATCGGAGATACCCCAGCCTCGTACAGCATCGGCGCTACAACTGGTTCAGCGATTACACCAGAACCCTCCATGAAATTCCCCACACCAAATGTTATTAGTACATTCCTGGAGAAAGCGTCGCCGGCGCCGCGTTCAAACCATTCAACTATCCTCGTAATCGAACCGCTGGCCATAAGAAGGCTGGACAACAGAATTCCAGTTAGGATCACCAAAAGCAATGGCAGAGAAGTCAACACTCCATCGAGCGAAGCCATGACCGCCACCGTCAGCGGGGTATCAAAAAAATATAATGTTAGACCTAAAGAAAAGATGAAACCATAGACGGAAAGTTCGAGGGCTGATCTCCTGAGCAAAACAGCCAGGAACGTCAAAAACAGGACAGGAGACCAACTCAACAGGAAAAGCTGAATATCCATCCAGGAAGATACCTCCTTATCGCTGCGTCCTCACGGCGCCGGTTTCCGTAAAAATATAAATCCCTAGATTGTCAGGGAGTTGTTTAGATATGCATGTAAACGCTATAGGAGACGCTCGGTCACGGACTACTGAACTCATATTGGAGGCGCTCAGTTTTTTGAACAGTTTTCGATATACGTTGATTTGATGTCCCTGGTCTTACCTCACCAATCCAAGACGTGAATCTCATCCCCAAAGTTGGTCAACCTCTCCATGCCGTTATTCCCTACAACAAATGTGTTCTCAATACCCGCGAGCCCCTTACCTGGAATAATGAATTTGGGCTCAAGAGCTATTGCCATTCCCTCTTTTA
>JACWAG010000076.1 GCA_014874425.1 Syntrophaceae bacterium
GCCATAATTTCAGCGTCAACCTTTTCCAGTCTCGGAACTCGGCTTGATAATGTTCTCAGAATTTCTTTCAAACGATCGGGATGCTGCTCCTTTAGATATTGAATTACGTTCGGTAGATTATCGCCGGTCGCTGATAGTCGTTCGTGAGGACTCGCCTCGGGAATACCTCTGGCGCTATCCACTGAAAGGTAGGAAAGGTACCATCCTGTAATGAAGCGGCGCAAAGCGCTAACCCTGGGATGCTTGGCAAATTGACCGA
Organism: Syntrophaceae bacterium; assembly: GCA_014874425.1. Classification (GTDB taxonomy): domain Bacteria; phylum Desulfobacterota; class Desulfomonilia; order Desulfomonilales; family Desulfomonilaceae; genus CAJBEZ01. The sequence goes on from JACWAG010000076.1 coordinate 260, forward strand.
GCGTGTTTACGGCCAAGGTTTCGCTCCCATCCAGTTCTTCTTCAATTCGTTCATCAGTTTCGTCAGGCATGTCGCCAGTGACCACACGCCCCTTCCCTTCCTTGAAGTCCAGGAAGCGGAATGGTTGGCCACGGGACTTGCGTTTCCATCTGAGCCACTCTTCCATCACGTAGGGACCTTTGGAACTTTCCTCAATCCCCAAGTGGTAGGTGATAAGTGGATATTTGCCCGCTTCACCCTCACGATACTTCAGTTCAATGACTATGGGACCAGATGATTCTCGTGTGCGGAGATCCTTGAACCTCCCTCGTTTGTCCCAAGCCTTCCGCAATCCAATAGAGAAACACTCGGACAAAAAGGCAAAAACGTCGAAAATGGTTGACTTCCCACTGCCATTGGGTCCGAGAAACACTGTCAGCGGAGTAATGGACTTTAATTCGACATCTTTCAGCGCCCTGTAGTTTCTAACGCGAAGGTATTCGATTCTGGGAACAGCCTCGTTTTTCACTTTCATTTATCTGTCTCCGCAAATTTTCTAATTTTGCTGAAGAGATTATTTTTCTGGTTTCTTGAGAAATAGCTCTAGGACTTTCTCTCTGGTATTATAAGAAATGGCACGTTTCTAACTCTCTCTGATCATTGGCCCGTTTGAAGTCTAGCGGTGAGGTGGACTCTCTTGCCTAGACCAAAATGCCTCTTGTAATGTGAAAAAAACACGTTTTAATTGAGTGAAGGTAGTCTGGATATCATTATTAGAAATCCTCTCGGTGTATAAACTTCGGAGTAGGTTTTGTCCCTAGGGCACGTCGATGCACTTGTTTGACATAGAGACTAATATATGTCCTGACTATTGACGTCGCTACTTTTCCTCGGGAAATCAGCCGGGAGAAAACAAACTTAGTTTGGGATACCCGGTCCCGTAAAACTGGATCCATGTCAACAGGCCATTAGGCAACTACGACAAAGGGGAAATAGGGTTCGGATCTGGGTTTAGTAATTTGGGGCTTCTGACGGCCGCCGTATGAGTCGATCACTTTTTTTTCTGCCACATTGTGAGCGCCAACTATCGATAGGACTCCACTTCCATTTTGGGAATTAGCCCAATTGTCTGCGGCGTCGAGCAGACTGCTAGAATATAGCCCCCCTGCATTGCTGGAATCGGTCGAGGTTTCGTTTTTGTCGCATGAGTAGGTTATGACACAGCCATCGCTGCATTTGGATATTCTTTCATTATAAAGTTGTCGACAACGATCAGGATTTCTAAGTTGTTCTTTCAGGAACTTCCTCATCATCAACTCCATGCCGACTTTTATCTCGTAACCTTTCCTGCAACAGTCTAATATTATCAATTGCTTATGAGAACCTTGTGATAACTCAGTATCAGTTACTTCGTTACCTTTCCTCAATTCCAAAACAGTCTTAGAATCCGGGATTGAGTACCAACCGTGCCCGGAAAAGACGGTAAGCGAATAATCAAAAGCTTTAAGATCTGTTATGGCCAGTAGGACCTCTGCTCTAGTCGGTCTCTCCATGACTTGAATTTCAGAATCCGACCAGAAACCACCAACGGGTTTGGCAAAGAACTGAATAAAATTAACTTTGTCCAAGAATACCCCACGGCAATAGTTTTCTTCACCTTTTTCACCTGGGTTAACTATAATTAGTGCTTTCCTTTTCACAATTTCTCCTTTGTGTCTCGATTGCATCTGACTTTTTTTTTGTTGACTTGTCTAAATTCTTCTCACCTCCCACAGCCGAAATTATGGAAGGTGCCCATCGTTCACTGGCTCCGGCAATGAGGCCTGCGAAGATCATGGCGGCATTTGTCTTTCCAATTTTTGAAAATATCGGCAGAATGATTTCAGCATTCATGGCAAGACCTACCAGGACGGCAGATATGGCACCGCAAAAGATCTTGGAAGATCCCTCGAGGTAATGGAGACATCTCCCGGCGGCTGCATCAAGGTTTGATGTCCTCATCCGCAATATGACAGAGAGTAATGCTCCTAGCGCTCCTGCAACACTGGTTAGCAATAACATGAGTAAAGCCCATCCTATGATTGAGGCTAAATTTTCTCGGAACAACCAAAAACAGGAACCGAACAAACAAAACAAAAAAGTTGTACAAAGACAGGACTTTAAATACCATTTGCGGGATACCTCTTCATTTCTCTCTGAAATGTAGTTTTCAGCCTTGTTCAACATTTTCTCAGCATTTTCATAATCAAATTCAAAGTTGCGGCAGATTGCCTCACCAATCATTCTCTTAAAATTTATCCTTTTGCTCTCTTCGAGATGATTGTTGGCTATGCACTCGACTTCAGCTGCATGGTTCATCACTTCGTGGTATCTTTGAGCATCGTACTCTTCTTTTTTACGGTTGTCATAATCGTCCGTCGTTTTCCAATCAATGTCTATTTCACAGTCAATGAACACAATAAAATCATTGGTTTGAAGGACCAAATGCCTATACTTGATATCTTGGAATTCATCATCTTTTTTCACCGTCAAACTAAGCTCCCTCCTCCAAAGTCCGGCCCACAGCCATTCTAAAAAATAAACATTTGTAGGGTAGCCACAGGTCATGCAGTCTGGATAATTTGGTGCTAGCCAAGAACCAATAAGTTGTCAACCTTAAATCCATACTCATTCTCTCTCAAACTCCGCTGAATTGAATTTCAGAGTATTACAATTTTCCCGGACGGCCCGCTGAACATCGTCAGCAAAACCTTCCCTGTCATAAGCCGCGATTTCGAGGGTCACTTTTACGTCCGAGTGGTATTTTTTCTTAAGGAGACCGATTATTTCGTTACCAATATTTGAAGCCTGGATGGCGATGTTTTCAGGTTCCAGATCAATAGTCGCGTAAAATCGTTTCATCAAAACTGGTTTCGCTGAAGTCCCGGCTACACCTGTGTCGACTGGGACCTTTCCAGTATCAACCCGCTCATCTTCAGTCAAATTACCACCCTTTTTCGGAACGGGGGCATTGATTCTTTCAAGAATCTCTCGGGCGACGTCAGCCTTTATAATCAAGGAATCCTGGCCTAATGACACACTGGAAGATTGACAGTGTGTTCCGAATGCTAGCCCCGAATAACAGTCCCCATCCTTGCCCGTTGCATAACCATAAGTTCCTTCAGCTATTCCCGTCGCTACACAATCCACCAGGACCTTATAATCAAGTATTCGGCATAAATATGTGTACCGGCCAAAATCCTCCCAAAGGCGTTTCAACGGAACATCCACGATTTCAGGGTCGGACCAGTACCAATCATTCAAGGTCCGAAGCAGATGTGTCGGGGCCCATTGAACGACCAACTGTTCATTTTCCTTAAGTGTTTTTAGTATCGTTTCGCCGAGGGTCAACGACGATGATGGTATCTGACGCTCTTCCCAAGACAAATCCGTAAGGCCGCCTCTAGGTTTGGGCTCCTGTGTCGGTGTCAGAAGCCACTTGTAGGTCTCTCTGATCACAGCGTTGAGCTTGTTTTCCGAATCATTCTGCTTGTGCGTCGCATCCCGTATTTGGCTTTGGTCAAGGTTTAATATGTCTTTTTCGTCCAAAATCGACGTCCAGGCCAGGTATCGACGGCACTCCTCATATAGCGTAAATCGCATGTCATCATCGCAGGCCAAAAATATTAACCGGTTTTGATATTGCCGCGGCTGGTTTCCTCGCTTTTCAAGGGTTTCCTTTGCCATGACGGTGGCGGCGCTTTTGGTTTCCTTTCGTTTATGAGTATATGTCGGTTCAAAAACAACAAGCCTCAATTCGTTGTCGTCTGGGATATCCGCGTTATTTGTGAAAACATGAACACCAGTGAAGTCGGTTCCCTTGAGTGTTATCTTTAGTCTCTTTTCGATCTCATCAATGACTTTTCGCAATTCTATTCGTTCGGACCGCTGTTCCATTTCACGTCGCAGGTTTGGTCTAGTGTCATACCAGTATCGGTTCTTACCTGAATAGAGATTGTGAAGCCTATCAGCCAATCGTTTGAGGGCATCATCAAAAACTCCCGGGGATTGACCTACCTGCACGCATCCTAGTCGTATATTTTGTTCACTTATCCCTCGAACGGTTTGAGCAGTCACACTAGGGGCGCTTCCAAGGAATATTGTCCTCGCCACTCTACGACACGCTTGCATTGAGCCCAGTCTAGGATTTTCCTGATCAATCCTTGAAGGGGATGATTTTTGGCCATCAACTTCACTCTCAATTATTGGCTCCCAGCCCGTTCGCAAATAACGAGTAAGCTCACCGGCCACCTGTGGGTCATACAGAGGGATAGATCCCGGGGTAATTAGCGCATCCTGATTATTGTCAACCCATAATCTATTTATCACCAGGGCCATCAGCCTCAATACGCCACGTGTGCGCTGGAAATTTTCCAATGTAGTCCAGTCGTTGTAGAGCCTGTCGAAAATCTCAGGATGTATTGGGTATGCGTCTTTAAGGCGCTCAAGGTATGTGTGCTCTCTAGTTTCCGGCGGGAACTCGCCGGCATGTGCGCCGTAAAGAGAGAAGAACTCTCCACAAACCTGATCTCGGGCCTGTTCATCCATCACAGCGCCAAACAGCCTGCGCCTCACTATCTCGAAACTCTCTTCAGTAGCCACCGGTTTCCAGATCGCCTCGAGTCGCCCAAATACTTTTTCGATGCTCTCAAGAGCAAATTTACCGCGTGCCCCGCCCAACTCTATCGCTGATTCCGGCAGCGACGCCAGGATGGATACCGGGACTTTGCTGTTAGCGACCTCAGTGAGCGCCTGTAAGAACGAGATATTTGATTCGAATGTACCGCCTGGGTACGATTTGTTTTCCTCGAATTGTCGAATGTAGGCGACTGTTTCGTCCATAAGTATGACACAGGGGGCGAAACGTTCGAATAAGGTGCCTAAAGCATGTTTTCCCGGTGACGCCCCAGAGGTGTCGGATGTTGCTATCATCCGATAGCCTTCAACACCCCCAAGCATCCATGCAAGCTCACCCCACATTGTGTTGATGGTAATTCCATCTCTCTTTCGTGGAGCGGCAGGGGCGATATCATGTCCGTCAAGCACCGCTACGTTGGCCTTGGGGAGTCCTGAAACCCCTGCGGCGTCCAGGATACTCGGAACGCCTCGTAAATCGCGGGAGGGTACCAGGCCTCGGGCTATGTGATACACAGCAAGGAGCGCGTGTGTCTTACCCCCACCAAACGCTGTCTTGAGCTGAATTACAGGGTCACCGCTTTTCCCTGACAATCGTTGAAGCACGCTGATCAAAAGTAGTCTCATCCCTTCGGTAATGAAGGTGCGCTCAAAAAATTGTTTTGGGTCCTGATATTCAGGAGAAGCAACGCCGGAGGCTACTTTGCTCAAGTCCGCAGCAAACTCCGCCTCCCTGAAATTGCCGTGTAGGATGTCCTCATGAGGTGTGATTACTTCTCGCCAGGGTTTTAGGTTCATTTTGTCCCCTCATCAATAGTAGCGGTGACCCTACCGCTAATTCGGTCTCGGTTGAACACCGTCGTCAAATCAAAACAATGAACGGCACGGAGGCAGTGCCTAATGTAATGCCAGATCTGTCTGCGACGCGAAGTCTCGGCGCTCGATGCTCGCAGACACCACACCACCCCAACTGGCTATCAATTCATTGTACTGTCGGGCTTCTTCGGCCCAACCTTTGCGTTCACAATATGTGTAGAGGCGGTATGCAAGCTGCCTAATCGCTTCGGTCTTGTCTGGCATCTTGGCCAAAAGTGTGCCGGTCTTAGACTCACTCGTTTTTAGGGCCTGAATCAGGTGATGCAGGGCTTCCCATATTGAAAATTTCCTGTCGGTAGTGGGGTTCCAGTCATCGGGGTATTCTTCAAATCTAAATAGGCGGACCTTACCAGCACCTGCTTCAACTACGCCAGATGAAGCGACGCCTTCAACGCTCGTATTTTTCGCCCTGGCCAACACATCGGCCTCCCCAAAAGGCCCCTGCTTGAAACCATATTGCTCAAACCACCCGATACAAAAACGGGTATCAGGGTCCATTTGACCCTCTGCTTTGGTGAAGTATTCGTCAATTGCTCGATTGATTTGAACTAGGGCTTCCCGAACAGTCATAGGTGTGCCGTCAGCGTTCAGCACAGCCGAATACTGTGAATAGACTGCCATTCCCGGCCCTATCGCAGCTTGAGCTAAATCCACTGGCGCTACGGGTGATACACCGATTTTACCGCCAATCATGGTTTCAAGCGCATCGGGCAGAGTATCGTCAAGTTCTCTGAGGAACTGCTTGCGGGATATTGTCGGGGCCACCGATGAGCGTTTACGACACACAAGGACTATTGAGGACGCCAGGGCGTTATTCCCCATCCCAACAAGCCTTCTCCCCAATTCAGTTCTCATCGGCCAAGTACCAGTTACCCTGTAGCCTGTGTTTATAATACCATCCAGAAAGGTTTCCCAACCAGCTGATACAACCCCGGTTTCTTCTTCTTCACTTTGTTTGAATGCGTAATAAATTGTTGCAGGTATTCCATTATTGGTGGATGCAGCAATGTTCTTTAATGCTTTGGTGATAGCATCGAGAAAATATTGCCTCGCCTCTACATTACCTCCGTGTCGGTTTGGCGAAGCTATTATTTCATTGGTTTTCGGAACAAGGACAGTTGAGCACAAATTCGTAAAGATTTTTCGGAGGGTTCGTCGCATCCAAACATAGAAGAAATCTGAGAGATCCGCATAGCTAATGTTGTCAAAGTATGGTGGGTCGGTCGAAACGACATACAATGGTGAACCTTTTGTTACACCTGCATCATGCTGAACGCTAATGCCATTCGCACTAATTGGAATTACAGCAAGTATCCTGTTTATTGTCGAAATTCCTCCTTGAAAATTTCCACTTGAATCAGAAAAGGGGTTGCTTTCAGCAAAATCCCACATCATCGGAATCGCCTGTCGTGTAAAAGTGTTTCGTGCGTGTTCTCTGTTGGGAGCCCAAGAAGCTAAGCTTGAATTCCGGTCCGCCAACTTATCCACCGCAAACGCCAAATACACAGCAACGGCATCCCCATACGCTGTTGTGCCAGCACCTCCGTCATTCAAACCCACTTCATCATCAGGCCTACCTGCGGCCTTTGCGTCAGCTATGACCTTGGCCCGAGCTTCCAACACCAGATCGGAGAATGTAGTCAGAGCAACTAATTGGCGGGCGGTAAAGAGGTCGCCCACGTTTGGCATGCCATAAGCCGGTGTTTGAAAATTCCGGTGTTTCACCGGTAATAAACAATCCGGCTTCCACCACGGGACCGCCGAACGAGCAATTGATTCCATTTCATCTGTCGGATTTAAATAAACTCTTCCACGAGGTCCTTCAGCAACTATGGCCATTAATCTTTCAGACATACGGCCCCCCTGTCCTTCTCCACGAACATAGGGGAACGGCATGGCTGATTTAGACAGGATGCAGGTGGCGCCATTACGATTGACTGTTCCCTCTATTGTTGGGCCGTCTTTACCTTTTCTGACCTCAAACCTATAGCTCATACCATCTGGCGCAATGACTGGCTCAACCCACGACTCCTTACCTTTTTTGTTACAGAGCCAAAACGATCTTACCAATGGTACTTGAATCCCCTTAAAGATGGGGTTGGGACTCGGGACTGTTCGTGTCCATAACCAATTGATAACATTTGCTTTGCCCTCTCCATATTCTTTTGGGAGTTCGACTTCCGGATATAGATGACCAATTCGTTTGAACGCTTCCTCCCGCATCCAGTGTCCGTAACGTCGGATGTCCTCGGCTAGTCCTTTCGATCCCGACCAGTCCTCGGTGACCTTCATTTTCTTCTGCTTGTCAGTAGCTGGGATAGGGCCAACAGGTTTATGGCCGGCAAATTTTGGAGGTATCTCAATCAGAGCCTTGCATATCATTACAGCTACGGGATTAAGATCCGAGGCATGCGCTTCTAGCCCTAATCTTTGAGCCTCAAGGGGAATCGATCCACCGCCTGCGAAAGGATCAAGGAATGGCGGCAGTTTGTTTGGATCATCGCCGGATATCTTGCAGGTCTGTTCCCAGGATTTTCTGATCTCGGCCCTCGCCCTCTCCAGCACTTCCTCATTGTTGGTATTTTCCCATTTCACCATATCGCGGATAATGTCGAACAGTTTTTCGCGTTCGAGTAGGGCCATTTCTCTGGTTTGACCAGGATATGCGCCCCAACCACGCTCCCCGCCTGGATCATTAACCAATTGGGCAAATAGTACAGCCCGCGCGGTTGCCAGTGGTCGCCTTGCCCACCACAAATGAAGTGTTGAAGGATGGCCATGACGGATTGATTTCTCGCGCGAGGACGCTTTGTTTATATCGTCGAGTGGCAACGCAACTTCAATCAGTTTTTTGGGGTATTTCATTTGTACTCCGTTGGCGTTTGCCGATGGATCGTTAGTTTGTAAGTATTGATGGCACAGAGGCCGCTGCTACTAATTTTTTGATGTCATAATTTACGCTCGTCACGCCGAAGTCCAAAGCTTGGTTGAATACTTTTTCGACATAATACGGGCCTACAGCGGCTTCGCCATCAACCAATACTATCGCCAGAACGAAATTGTCAGGTTTATTGAGGCCCGTCAGGATCTCGTTCCTGGATATGGTTACAGTAGTAGCGTCTTTCTGTCGGCCTTTCACTTCAATAAACAACAACTCGCCATTACCGAGATTCGACGTGATATCCCACCCGATCTTCTGTTTTGAAACATCCTTTGGATTTCTACCCATAGCCACTTCAGAGCGCATGACAGCTTCCATGGCCATGCGTTCAATTTCGTCGTTTCTCTTTTGTTCCGCCTCATCGACATGGGTGCTATCCAACAGGCTGTTCAACAATCCTCTTGGAATCACCAGCGCCGCGCCGACCACCACTGGTGTGTTGGACGAAACATGGCGTTGATTTTCAAGTTCCTTTTTCCTGGTTTGTAACCGGTCGGTAAGTTCCCTTGCCCTGCGTTCGGCAAGCTCGGGCTGCATTCGAGGCTGTTTTCCTGCTTTGACATCCTCTCGCAGTGTTACAGCTCTATGATTCCAGTAAAGAATTTCCGATGTCAAACGCTCATGAACGGCTTGAATCGTTTTCTCGACAGCGTTGTGGCGTCGGTCACGAACTTCCTTGAAATGTTCAGGGACAACAGTAGATGCGGCCATTGCAACCGCCTTGGCTTCGAGGTCGTCCTTGAGCCAGGGCTCATCCAGGATAGGAGCTACAAGTTTGATCTGATCTGCCGTTGCCGGTTCATAATCCAGATAAGGGGCATAGCCGCCGTGTGATACTTTGCCATCACGCCCGACTAACGCGAATTGCATCCTTTGAGAAATTACTGTCGGCTTACTCGATGATGCCCGCCCTGCGTCCCTAATCGAGTGTTCGATGATGAACATGACTTTGGGTTCGAGACTCATGTCCGAATCGTTAATTAATATAGCGCCCTGTCGAAGCGTATGCCTGCATCGTTCAAGCGTCAGGTCCAAAACAGAGTTCATTAATGGATGGCCTGGACAAACAAACGAAGCGATTTGAGGCTTGCCTGGAAGGCGAATTTTGTCCTTTTCAAAACAAACCCGCTCATAACGAGTCATAACAGGAGCGCCACAGCCTACCATTCGGTCACGTTCTCTTACTGAGCTTGGAACATGAGTAATTTCCCAACGCTCTGGTTCACGACCCTTAAGCGATCCGCCAAGTTGTTTGAAAGCCTCGTCGAAAAACGATTTTATGAAATGAGGCTGCAGTCTACGAGCCTGAGCCTTTTCAAGCTCTTCCTTGACGGCGAATATGCGGTTAGCGTCAAGGTGTTCGGACGCCAGCGCATTCTCAGATATGATTTTCTTGATACGCTCAGGATCGAAAAACATATCGACCTGCTCATAAAGTCTTTTGCGTACCTCCGGGCTTTCCCCATATCGTATAGCGTCTATTAGGAGCTGCTTGAGCGACTGGTCCTTAAAAACCTCGCCAAGTATGTCAAATACTCGCCCGCCCAGCGCTTTACGTTCAAATTCAAGCTTTTCGAGTAAACGCTGATAAACGTCACCCTCACGTGTCTCATGCGCAACTACATTCCACAAATGGCAGACTTCTGTCTGTCCGATACGATGGATACGTCCGAAGCGCTGTTCGAGCCGGTTGGGATTCCAGGGCAGGTCATAGTTGACCATGAGATTGGCCCGTTGCAGGTTAACACCCTCACCCGCGGCGTCTGTGGCTACCAGGATGAAGACGTCACGATCTTGCGTGAAACGCTCTTGGGCCTTACGCCGTTCCTCCCGCTTCACGCTGCCGTCAATCCACAAAACAGATTCATCACAGCCAAGCAATTTCTGTATACGGGCTACGAGGTACTTTAGTGTGTCTCTGTGTTCTGTGAATATTATAAGTTTACGCCGCACATTATTATTGTCGATCATGTGCGGATTGTCCTGCAATAGCTTGGATAACTCCTCCCACTTCTTGTCCTGTCCGGATAAACTGATTTGGCGGGCCTGTTCCTCTAGACCTTTGAGTATTGTGATTTCAGCTTCCAGTTCGGTCAGACTCGTTGCCGCTGAGGTCGTGTCGACCAACTTCTCTTCAAGCTCTTCAAGGTCTTTATTCGAGTATTCGTCTTCAATATCATCGAGTTCTTCTTTTGTGAGCAAAGGGAAGTCACTCCTGGAGTCGCCGTAAAGCTTACCTTTTTGGAGAAGTTTCTCCTCTTCAAGGCGTCGTTCAAGGTTAATTCGTCTTCTGTTGAGTGATCTATAAATAGCAGCCGGTGATGAAGCAAGTCGTCGCTGTAATATGGTAAGGGCAAAACCTATTGTTCCGCGGCGTTTTCCATCCTCAAGTTTATCAGCCCGATTCATCTCTTCGCGAACATAACTCGTGACTTGTTCGTAAAGGGCGGCTTCTGGTGGAGATAGCCGATAATTAACAGTGTAGGCAAGCCGCTCCGGGAATAATTTGGTACCGTCGAATTTGAGAATGTCTTCCTTAACCATTCGTCGCATAAGGTCGGATGTGTCAACTTTGTGAACCCCATCCCTAAACTTGCCATAGAATCGATCAGAGTCGAGAAGCGCTAGAAATAACTGAAAATCCTCTTCTTTCCCGTTGTGAGGAGTAGCTGTCATAAGCAGAAAATGGCGAGTGGTATGGCCGACAAGCTCACCGAGTAGATAGCGTTTTGTTTTTTCTAGTTTGCCGCCGAAGAAATGGGCCGCCATTTTGTGGGCTTCGTCCACGATTACAAGGTCCCATTCGGAGCGTCTAAGTTTTTCCTTGATGTCTTCGTTTCGACTCAGTTGATCGAGCCTGCAGATAAGCATCGGATTGTCATCAAAGGGATTACCTGATTGGGATGATTCGAGAAGTTCCCAGGAGAAGATTTTGAATGTGACTCCAAACTTGTCGTCTAGTTCATCCTGCCATTGTTCGACGAGCGAACCAGGCGCTATAATGAGGCATCGCCTAAGATCACCACGGACCATAAGTTCTCGGATGAACAACCCGGCCATGATTGTTTTACCGGCGCCTGGATCGTCGGCCAGCAGGAATCGGAGCGGTTGCTTCGGCAGCATGGCCTCGTAAACAGCGGTTATCTGATGCGGTAACGGATCAATATTAGATGTGTGGACCGCCATTAGAGGATCAAACAAGTGAGCCAGGCGAATACGGTGAGCTTCAGCTCCAAGTCGAAATTCCGCGCCATCAGCGTCAAAGCCCCATGGTCTGCCTTTTTGCGCAATAGACAAGTGTGGTTCATCATCGCGGAATAGCATTTGATCAACGACCGTTCCGTCAGCCTTGCGAAAAAACAGACTGACGCAGTCAGGCCCTATGAACTCAACTTTTTCGATTTTTACAGGTTCATGTGGCAATATGCCTTCTATCAGGGCCCCTGTTCCGATATCTTCGAGTTTCAAGTTTTCCGCCCCCAATTAGATGTGAATTCAATGGGATCTGCAAGCGCAAATCAGATCTTATATTTCCATTCTGCCAAAATCTACAGCATTTGGAAAGGATTTTTTTAGGTTGGGGCCGGGGACTCTCAGGAAAGTCCCCGGAATATTATTGCCCTAATTCAGCTTGTTAGGACTGTTCATGCATTTGGCGGGATCGGGAAATTCATATTATAATTAGCGTATTACCTGTCCTATTCACGACATGTTAGCCGAAAATTGCAGCTCCCTTTAGCGCCTTGGCGGCCCGGGCTATATGTTTGCCATGATGCTGCGACGAGACGACCTGGTCATCAGACAGGCCTTTAGGACTGAGGTCTTCGGCGTGCGCCCTACCGTAAGGACCCCAC
>JACWAG010000077.1 GCA_014874425.1 Syntrophaceae bacterium
CGCCATAAAGGAAAACACAAAGCCAGGATCAACAATACTCCCACTTGTTATTCCACTAGAGATTCGATACGCCGCTCTCAGGCCTGTTGTTTACGCCTACAAGGATGGGGGCATTTTTGCGGACACAAATCTTGGATCTCTGTTAGAATGGGATAAGATCAAGAAAAATCTAGACGAAATTGATTCAAACAACGATCCTCGTACAAAATTAATAATGACACTGGATTTGGCCAAAAGGTTGAACACCGACTATGTCATAACCGATTTTCATGTTAATCAGAATGTGGTTTCATCTTTGGGCGCAAAAGTTGTCTGGTCCAATGGATCATACACGTTGCTGTCTCTTCGTCCAGAGATGGATTCAGGACACTGAGCGCAAGCACGCTCCTTATTCTTGTCGATAGTCCCAATATTCAAGACGGAGCCATCCGTTACTAAAGAAAGGCCTAGTATTGAGTCCTGATCCCGTATCCTTTCACGAAGAAACCCGCTCCGAAACACTTACAGTAGCGGGAAAACCTGACATACCATTGTTTGGGATAAAAGATCCTGATAGGCTTGTCTTCCTTGTGGGGTTGGCGTTTGTCATCTTTAGCATAAGTCTGTCGCTATTGATCGGAAATATCGGCTTTGAGGGGGATGACTGGTGGCAGTTTTCCTGGCCTTACTGGTTCCCGTTTCCTCAGTCCATCTGGGAATACGCAAAGGAGTCCAGGAGACCGATAGAAGGAATTTATACTGTCCTGGCGTTTGAATCGTTTGGATTAGACCGGGTTTTTTATACTCTCACTGCATTACTGTTATCGAGCGCATCGTGTTTGTTACTGGCGAGTTGCATGAAAAGGGCCTTTCCCAGAAAAGCGTCTCTCGCAGTCTTGGGCGCATTTTTTGCCTTTTTTCTCCCCCCGGTTTCGAATCTCATTTACATGTTTCACACTGACAACTCACGTATTTCCATGCTGTTTTTCTGGTGTTCGGTATTTGCGTTCCAACTTTGGGCGCGGTCTTCGTGTTCGTGGGGAGGTTTAGCTCTACCTGCAATTCTATATCTCCTAGGCGCTTTCACATACGAAAACACAACGTTTCTGATCTTTTGCGTACCTCTGCTCGTTTGGCCTGTGTATGCTCAAAGCCAGAAGACGTTGTCGCCGAAAGGTTTCCTTGCGAGACTCTCTGTAGGAATTCTTGGGGCGTTCGTAATATTCGTCTTGGCCCGGTTCGTTATTTTCTCAGGGGGAGCTGTAAAGCAAAATTCTTTACTGCCATCACTGAATTTAATGTGGTCATACATCGCTAATCTTGGATTTTATGTTGCATATCCAATTCATGATGTTCCTCTGGATGCCGCTTCATGGCTGTGGGGGACGCCGGTAGCCTTGGTCCTGGCTGCGCTTCTGTCTTGCTCATCCAGAAGCGACTCTGACGTTCAAGGTATTATAGAAGTGCGATGGGACCAGAACTCTTTATATGTAGGAGTGTTAGGGATCATGTTTGTCGTCCTTGGAATGCTTCCGTACCTTATAGCAGGATATCACTCGGATATTGGTTTCACCAGTCAGAGCAGGATCTACTCAGCGGCATCTTTCGGCGTGGCTATTATTCTTGCGGCTTTGTTTACAGCCCCACATTCCGCAAGGTTCAGAATCCTGATGATGACGGTGGCTATTGGCTTTATATGTCTCATGGCCGTCTTCCTTGCCAGTTTACGAACAGAATGGCGACAGGCTGAAATTAAACGATCTAAGCTTTGTCAAAGTCTCCTGGAGCAGGTTCCTGCTGTGGCTCCAAAAACTACGTTTCTGTTTTTGGGATTGCAGTCATATGTCTCTACGCACGGGGTGGGGCGAGCTGTTATATTTCAGGGGGTTGACGGGTTGGGAGAATGGATAAAAATGCTTTACGAGCGTAAAGATGTTTACGCTTATTTTATATACCCAAAAGCTGAAGTGGTTGATGATGATAAGGGACGCCTGGCTTCTGTCTCACCTTTGGGCTTCAATGCCAGAGGTAGTGTTATAAGGGGACCGATCCCCCTCGATACAATACTGATTGTTGAACGATATGGTAATCGGCTCCGTGTTCTCGACAGATTATATCAAGCCGATGACATGGCCGCGATTGATTGGAAGGGTGTTTCCGAAATTAAGTCCAACATGGGGCTGATCTTGCATGATTCTCAAGCCACAACTGGGTTCAGGTCAATCTGTGGGCAGTGATCACAGTTTTCTAAATACAGCGTGGACTACGGAGCATAGCTCAGAAGCATTTCTGACGGGACAGGCGCTGTGAAATCGATTGACATCATGACGCTTAGAATGAATATGGTCAGAATGGAGAAGATAAAAAGCTTTTTGGCCCAGAGTCGCTCATCGGACGCATCATAGCCCGACCAGGCCATATACAGCCAAGACAGACCTAAAACGGTCGCCACTGCAAAAGTGCTGTAACCGGAGTACCCACCAAAGGTCAGCATCAGCGTGGCGGCCATAAAGGCCAAGATATAACCAACAATATGCCTTTTTGCCGCGGCTATTCCCTGCTTGACTGGCAGAATCGGGATAGCCGCAGTAGCATAATCATCGAACCGAAAAACAGCAATGGCATAGCAGTGAGCCATCTGCCATAGGCTGAAGATCAACAACAATATAAATGCTCCCATGTCGAAGCGACCGGTGACTGCGCAATATCCAGCGAGGGGCGGTGTGGCTCCCGCCAGACTGCCGATCAACGTGCCGTAGACCGAATTGCGCTTCATGTACAGACTGTAGACGCCCACATAAATCACAAGGCCCGCCAGCACGATGACAACGGACAGCAGGTTTGTCGCTACCCAGAGCAGGGCTAGGCCTGCAATGCCCAAAATCGTGGCGTAGGATATGGTGATCTTCAGTGAGATTAGCCCCTTCGCAAGGGCGCGGTTGCGTGTCCGGATCATTTTTCGATCTATTTTTCTGTCGACACAGTTGTTGAAAACGCAACCGGAAGCCACAACCAGGGATATGCCGATGAGAGTCGCCGGGAGAGCAAGGCCATCAACCCGCCCTTTGGATGCAAGAAAAAAACCGGCTGCTGAGGAGATCAGGTTGCCGAAAATGATCCCTGGTTTGGCAACGAGCAAATAGTTTGTGATCTTTTCACGCATTCTCACATCATTCGATAATACAGGTCATACATGATCCAGATGGTTCCTCCGACGAAGAGGGCCATGATCAATAAAGTGAATATCAAGGCCAGCACGTTCCAACGTGCCGCCGATGAAGTGTCCAGATGTAGGAAGTAATGCAAGTGCACCAGAATCTGCACGATGCCCGCACTGAATATGCCGGCTAGGGTCACAGAGGAGGACAATGTGCCGCTGATCACTAATGCAAACGGAATAGCGGTCAGAATGAGGGAAAGAACGAAGCCAGTGAGGTAAGATTTGAGACTTCCCATGCTTGCGCCGGCGCTGTCGATAGATGCTTGACTCATTTACACGACTCCCATCAGGTAAACGATACTGAAAATTCCGATCCAGATGATATCCAGAAAATGCCAGAACATGCTAAGACGTATCAGCCGTGATTGAACGGGAGAGGTCAACCCTTTGACGGCAACCTGCCATATCACGACCGCCATCCAGATCAGCCCGAAAGTCACATGGGTACCGTGAGTACCTACTAGTGTGAAAAAACTCGATAGGAAGGCGCTGATGTCTGGTCCGTGGCCCTCGGCAATCATGCCGTGGAACTCATTGATTTCCATGGAGACAAATCCAAGCCCCAGCAGAAATGTAACGGCGAGTCCGATCAGAACGTTCTTCTTCTTGCTGTCGTGCACTGCCAGTATGACCAGACCATAGCTTACACTGCTGAACAGCAGCAACAAGGTTTCAACCAGCAGGTAAGGCAGGTCAAACAATTCCTTCCCCGTAGGCCCGCCGGCGTAGGCGCCGCCCAAGACGGCAAAGGTAGCGAAGAGCGTCGCAAATAGGATGAGGTCGCTCATAAGGTAGATCCAGAAACCGAATGTCTGAATCGCGATGGTATCGGGGTGTTCAATTTCTTCGTTATAAGCGATGTCGATGCTCGAAGCGTCTGTTGTCATCATTTACATCTCCGGTACAGGTTCTGGCACGGTCCATTAATCTGTGGGACGTTTCTATGCGATTGCCCCCAACTGTCGATAGCGTTCATTCTCGATCCGCTGGACCTCGGCAGCGGGTATGATGTAATAAATGTCGTCATCCATAGAGCGCATAATGACCGTGAAAAGCATACCCACAGCGGCCAGTATGGCCAGCCACCAGACGTGCCAGATCATGGCAAATCCGAACACGAAAGCCAGTGCGCCGATGATAAAGCCGTGCGGCGAGTTTCTCGGCATCTCGATATCGTTATATTGATCCGGCTGCCGATATGCGACGCCTTTTTCCTTTATGTCCATAAATGCGTCGACTTCTTCTACGATCGGTATTTTCGGGAAGTTGTATACCGCTGGAGGAGACGATGTCATCCACTCCAACGTGCGGCCGTCCCAGGGATCGCCGGTCGGGTCGCTGAGGGCACGACGCTCCTTAATGCTGACGAGCAATTGAATTCCCTGAAAGACGATGCCGAGCAAGATAACGGCCGCGCCAAATGCGGCGATGAGCAGATAGGGATGCCAGGCCGGGTTGGCATAATGCGCCATGCGGCGGGGCATGCCCATGAAGCCCAGCACATAGAGGGGAATAAAGGCAAGATAAAAGCCAATCAACCAGCACCAGAAAGCGCGTTTGCCCCAATCTTCGTTCAAACGAAAGCCGATAGCCTTTGGGAACCAATAATAAAAACCTGCAAAAAAGCCGAACAGTGAACCAGGGATCAGCACATTGTGGAAATGAGCGATCAGAAACAGGCTGTTGTGGAGCACGTAATCAGCTGGTGGTATAGACATCATCACGCCTGCAGACCCACCGACGGCGAAGGTCACGATAAATGCCAGGGTCCAGTACATCGGCGTAGTAAACTTTATGCGGCCACGATACATGGTGAAAAGCCAGTTAAAGATCTTCACCCCGGTAGGGACGGCAATCAACATGGTCGCAATTCCAAAAAAGATATTGACGTTCGGGCTGGCGCCCATCGTGAAAAAATGATGCAACCAGACGGAAAAGGACAGGATCGTGATGACCGAAGTGGCATAGACCATTGATGTATAGCCGAACAGCCGTTTTCCGGAGAAAGTGGCGACGATCTCCGAAAAGATCCCAAAAGCCGGCAGGATCACGATATAAACCTCGGGATGTCCCCAAGTCCAGAATAGGTTGACATACATCATCATGTTACCGCCGAGCGTGTTGGTGAAAAAATGCATACCCAGATAGCGATCGAGCGTTAACAGGGCGAGATCGACCGTTAGAACCGGAAATGCCCAAATTACGAGTAGCATGGTGAAAAAGGTAGTCCAAACAAACAATGGCAATCGCATGGGCTTCATGCCGGGAGCGCGCATTTTGAGG
This sequence comes from Syntrophaceae bacterium, assembly GCA_014874425.1. Lineage (GTDB taxonomy): Bacteria > Desulfobacterota > Desulfomonilia > Desulfomonilales > Desulfomonilaceae > CAJBEZ01. The sequence continues at coordinate 5,483 of JACWAG010000077.1, forward strand.
ATGGTGACAAGGAAATTGATACCGGTCATGGTCGAGCCGATACCGGCGATCTGGAAGGCCCATATCCAATAGTCCACCCCCACGCCTGGGCTGTACTGTTGTTCGGTCAGTGGGGCATACCCCGACCATCCGGCTTTGGAAAACTCGCCATAACCCAAAGATACCATGACCAGCAAGGCAGCGGCTGTTGTCAGCCAGAGACTGAGCGAATTCATAAAGGGAAAGGCTACATCACGTGCGCCTATTTGCTGGGGCACAACGATATTCATCAACCCGACCAGAAACGGCATGGCCATGAAGACGATCATGATCGAGCCGTGAGCGCTGAATATCTGATCGAAGTGATCAGGGGTCAGAAAGCCGAGGGAACCGCCCGCTGCAACAGCCTGCTGAGAACGCATAAGAATAGCGTCGGCGAACCCGCGCAGCAGCATAACCAATGCGAGGATAACGTACATGATGCCGATCTTTTTGTGGTCAAGGCTGGTCAGCCATTCTTTGTAAAGGTAGGTCCATTTTCTGTAGTAAGTGATCAAACCCAGGATCGCCAAGCCCAGGAGAACCGCGCCACCTACGGCGCCCATCGTGATCGGATTGTCATACGGAATCGCTGAAAGGCTTAACTTTCCAAACATATCAATTTCCCTCCGAAACATCGGTCCCTGCGTGTGTAGAAACCGATCCTCCGCTCATAGGTCCGGAATTTGCTCCCATAGTCGGATTGAATTTGCGCAGGATATACTCAAACAGATCCGGCTTAACCGAAGAGAAATAAGTCACGGGGTAGTACCCGACGCTCGGCCTTGCGAGCTTCTCATATCGGTCCAGATTAAGCTCTTCCGGAGATTGTCTGATCTTTTGCACCCACGATTGGAACTCTTCATTGGAAACCGCATTCGCTTGGAAATGCATGTCAGCGAAACCTCGACCGGTGAATTGCTGATTTTGACCGGCATAGGTCCCCGGTTTATCGGCCAGGAGATGCAATCGGGTTTGCATGCCTGCCATGGCGTAAATCTGGCTGCCCAGTTGCGGAATGAAGAAGGAAGCCATTACGGTGTCTGAGGTGATTTTGAAGCTGACCGGAACATTGACAGGAAAAGTGATTTGATTGACAGTCGCGATATTTTGATCCGGGTAGATGAAAAGCCATTTCCAATCCAGGCATACGACTTCGATGTTGATGGGCTTGTGGACCGAAGGGATGGGCTTGTAGGGATCCAAAGAATGGGTCCTGGTCCAAGCCAGAATCGCAAGAACCGCGACAATGGCAAAGGGAATCCCCCACATGAAAAAATCGATTTTTGCTGAACGACTCCATTTTGGCATATAAGTCGATTTGGTATTGGATGCTCTGTACTTCAGGGGAAACCAGAAAGCCATGATGAAGACGGGAATGATGACAATCAGCATGAGCACGATGGCCGCAATGATGACGAACCGCTCCGATTCGCCGATCGGTCCTTTGGGGTTGAATAGAAGTATCGTGCTGCAACCTCCGAGGAAAGTTACGGCACATAGGGAACACAAGCCGACAAAAACGGAATATTTCTTTCTCTTCATTTATCCCCCAACGTCTCAAGGGTCTTGACCCGGAATTATGAGCCAGTTTAGTGGTTCTTGGCCGTCTGCCCCGGAATCCGGTCTCCGCAGTGTCCCTCTAACACCGAAAAAGACCCTCGACGGTTTCTCTAGCGGCAGGAGGACGGC
>JACWAG010000078.1 GCA_014874425.1 Syntrophaceae bacterium
ATCCTCAAGCCTGGCTATTATTTGTTGATAGCCACAAAACAATTCCACTTTGACTGGTAAGGAGCTAGGGGACACTTCGAATGGATGAAATTCTGAGAATGTTGGAATTGGCGGGACAAGGTTTTCATTGCAGTCAAATCCTCATCACGCTGGGATTGGAGGCCCAAGGCAAACAAAACCCGGACGTTGTAAGGACTATGCATGGATTGGCGGGAGGTATGGGATTTTGTGGAGATATATGTGGCGCACTTACAGGAGGCGCTTGTTTGCTGGCCCTATACGCTGGGAAGGGGACGCCAGAAGAAGATGATGACCCAAGATTGAACCTAATGATCAGTGAGTTATTGGAATGGTTCACCAATGAATATGCGGGGTGTTATGGTGGAATTCACTGTAAGGAGATTCTCAATGACGATCCTCGAAACCAGTCAGCGAGATGTCCAGGAATTGTTACTCAAACCTATGATCAGGTAAAGACGCTTCTGCTCAACAACGGGTTTGACCTTTCAGAGAGTAAATGATGGGTCGGAAAGATCAAGAGCTACTGTCCGAGACTGAAAGCGTTTGCCCCGAATGCCTTTCAAGGATATCGGCAGTAAAACGGGCCGTAGGACACAATGTGTACATGGAAAAAACGTGTCCGGAACATGGCAAATTTAGCGTTATCATCTGGAGAGGCGCGCCGTTCTACACCAGTTGGACCAGGTCTAAAATCCCCTGTTATCCATCGGCGCCTGACACTGAGACTGAAAGGGGGTGTCCTTTTGATTGCGGCCTATGTCCGGACCATCGTCAACAGACCTGTACCGCCCTGTTGGAAATAACAAACCATTGTAATCTCAAATGCGCCTATTGCTTTGCTGATTCTGGTAAAAAAAGTTCAAACGATCCTGAGATTGGGGTTATCACGTCGTGGTATGATTCGCTGCTAGCTTCTGGCCACCCATGCAACATTCAACTGTCAGGAGGGGAACCTACTGTCCGTGACGATTTGCCGAAGATCATCGCTATGGGCCATTCAATGGGCTTTAAATTTATTCAACTCAACACTAACGGAATTCGCCTAGCTAGTGATCTGTCTTACGTTGAGAAACTCAAAGAAGCAGGCCTTGCATCGGTGTTTCTGCAGTTTGATGGCACTAAAGATGAAATTTACAGAGCAATCAGAGGCAGAAATTTGCTTGAGACCAAGATGCAGGCAATCCGTAATTGCGAGCAGCAAAAACTAGGCGTAATTCTAGTTCCGACCCTAGTCCCAAGGGTGAATATTAACAACATTGGAAATATCATCCAGTTTGCTCTTGAGAATATCAGCGTGGTGAGAGGAGTTCATTTTCAGCCGGCAAGCTACTTTGGAAGATACCCCGAGCATCCCACTGATGCTGACCGACTAACCCTACCTGAACTTATGCGTTATCTAGAGCGCCAGACATCTGGACTCGTTAGGGCCGTGAATTTTACACCACCGGGATGTGAGAACGCTCTATGTTCATTTCACGGCAATTTTGTGCTCATGCCTGATGGAAATTTAACGGCATTGACACGCCGCCGCCCCACTGATTTGAGCTGCAAGCCTGAAACAGCAAAAGCCGGAGCCTTTAGCGCCCGACACTTTGTATCAAGACATTGGGCGGCTCCATCAAAAAATGCGTGTGCGCAAAAGGATGAAGGAACGTTTCTAGGTGATTGGGACCTCCTTTTAGAGCGCTCACGAACGCACATGATCTGCATCTCAGCTATGGTATTTCAGGATGCCTGGAACTTGGACCTCGAGCGATTGCGAGATTGTTGCATTCATGTAGTTGCAAATGATGGCAAAATCATACCATTTTGCGCTTACAATCTCACCAGTTCCCATGGAAGCTCCATCTACCGGAAAGGGCTATGATCTGTGGTTAAGACACCGCTGGAAAAGTGGATAGCTTCCAAAGTATCCCAAAAGTCTTCTGAAGAAAATTTGGATCAGATCGATTTACGTTCCTATCAGTTAGAACAGTTGAAAAGAACGGTTGACTACGCGCGATCCGAAAGTCCCTTTTACCGACAGACCTTGAACGGGTTGTCCTCGGAGTGTTTAAGAAACTTGGACGATATTGGGCAATTTCCATTCACCACCTCCGATCATCTTCAAGGCCGAGGCGCTGAATTCCTATGTGTTTCGCAAAGCGAAATTGAGCGGGTCGTCACGCTTCGTATTCCTGGATTAGACACTATAATCAGACGACTCTATTTTACAGCGAACGAAGTTGAACAGACTGTAGATTTTTTCCATCATGGAATGTCAACTCTTGTTGAGGCGGGTCAGAAAGTTCTTATACTGATGCCCGGCGAAAGGCCTGACACTGTGGGAGACCTGCTTGTTCGCTCTCTGGCGAGGATGGGCGTGGAAGGCATCGTGTATGGGTTTGTCCAGGACGCGGCCCATGCGCTTCGCGAGATTGATCGACTCAATATAGACGTTCTGGTTGGTATTCCAACACAAGCGCTTTCTCTCGCGAGGCATGATGATTGCGCTTTCGTAAGGCCAGGCAGAATCAAGAGTGTTCTTCTAAGTTCAGATTACGTTTCACCGGCAATAGTCGTGGAGCTTCAGCGTGCTTGGGGTTGTCGGGTGTTCAACCATTACGGTTCCACGGAAATGGGTTTTGGCGGAGGAGTTGAATGCCAGGCGCTTCATGGTTACCACATGAGGGAGGCGGACCTGTACTTCGAAATTGTAGACCCACAAACGGGTAAGATTCAACAGTATGGCCAACCGGGCGAAATCGTGTTCACGACGTTAACAAGAAGGGCCATGCCTCTAATACGCTACCGAACCGGTGATCTCTCGAAATTCTTGCCGGAACCTTGCCCGTGTGGTTCGACGTTGAGACGTCTTGACAGGGTAAGGGGGCGAATAAGTGACTTCGTAAGGTTGGGGACCAATCATTGGCTTGGCACACCGGATTTGGACGATACTCTGTTTGCCATTCCGGGGCTACTAGACTACAGGGCTGTCTTAAATGACTGTAACC
>JACWAG010000079.1 GCA_014874425.1 Syntrophaceae bacterium
CAACGGAGATCGTCCATTTGGCCCCCAGAATAATCTTCACAATCATTTGTAGTCTAATATTAGCGCCATGTTCAGCGTTTGCGTTTCAACCCCAATCCAATCAAAATTATGTTAATAACTTTGTGACAAATGTCAGAGGGGGCAAAAGGGCTCCTCAGGCTTCTTCAAACGTTATCCAGGCGCACGCTCCAGCTCATGCAAAGTTTATCCAGCCTCATAAACCTTTACTATTAAGAAAGACGTCCTCGAATACACCGACAATCACATTCACCGGGATCAATCACGCTGCTCAGCCCAGAGTAAAAGCCAAGGCCATGTTCTGTGTCGACAAGTCTACAAATCGCGTTGTGCTTGCTGAAAATGAATGCGCTCCGCTGCCCATAGCCAGTATCACCAAGCTTCTTACCGCCATGGTTGTAATCGATAACATGGATTTGGGCGCTATTGTGGAAACTCCATCCGACATAAGACAAGTTGAAAAGCATGTTATCGGAATTCGCCCTGGGGACCTGTTCACGGTAAAAGACCTATTACACGGCATGCTCATCGAATCGGGCAATGATTGCGCTGAGGCGCTTGCTAGGGCATATCCAAAGGGTGGAAGGGTCACGTTTATCGAAGCGATGAATCAGAAGGCCCAAAAACTTGGTTTGAGTCAAGTCAAAATTTATACCCCCAGTGGTCTGGATTATAAGATTGTACTTGGCAGGAAAGACGGGAGGGAGTTGTTGGGCAAGAAGCCCAATGTAGCGACAGCCGAGGACGTGGCCTCGCTCGCTAGTCACGCTTTTGATTACCCATTGATTGCTGAGATATCAAGCACTAAGACCTACGTCATGAAATCTCTCAACCCAAGACCTCATGAATATCACCTTGTATCCAATGATAAACTGCTTAGGACCAACTTACCTGTCGCTGGGGCCAAAACCGGCTTCACCAATATGGCCGGCAAATGTATTGTGGCCTTGTTCAAAGATAACAACAAAGAACATCTCGTAGTTGTTTTAAACACACCTCAACATTTTAAAGCCGCTGAAAAGATTTACCGCTGGGTTAGTAAAACATTCTAGAATTCCTCTTTCCCAATGCCTGATCGGAATTCCGGGAGGGAGCGTATCGATAGCAATTCAGTAGGAAATAGTTGCGCTTGAGGCTAGCTCATTGGCAAAGCTGAGGAAACCAACAAAATGCCAGGATCTTACAGCGCCATTTCACCAAAATCCGTCAACAGCCCTAAACGCGGACAGATAGGACTATTCGCCGCTATGTCCATAGGCATAGGTGGCATGGTAGGCGCCGGCATATTCTCTATTCTCGGTGTTGTAGCTCAGGCCTCAGGGACTGCTATGTGGCTTTCGTTTATCATTGGAGGCGTGGTAGCTCTTTTTTCAACGTATTCTTACGCAAAACTAGGCCAGCGCTATCCTTCCGCAGGCGGCGCGGTTGAATTTCTCGTGCAGGGTTTCGGTGACGGTGTTCTTAGTGGCGGGATCAACATTTACATGTGGGTTGGATACATCATAGCCTTGGCCCTATATGCGCATGGATTCGCTGGCTATTTCAAGACTTTCTTCCCACAATATTCTTCTCTAGCCTTCGGAAAGGCGGTTGCGGCAGGAATTGTCGCTCTGTTTACAGCCATAAATTTCATAGGCGCTGGTATGGTCGGACGTTCCGAAACTGTTATTGTGGCGATAAAACTGACCATACTGTTGTTATTTTCAGTCGCTGGTTTGTTTTTTATACACCCGACTTATTTGTCTCCATCTGACTGGCCTGAACTCTCAGGAATCATGTTCGGCGCAGGGGTCCTCTTCATCGGATATGAAGGGTTTGGCTTAATCACTAACGCAGCCGAAGACATGGATAATCCTAGAAAACTCTTGCCTCGGGCCCTTTACCTGAGTGTCTTCAGCGTTATCCTCATTTACATTCTGGTTTCTATAGCGGTGCTTGGAAATCTGCACATCCAAGAAATTGTCGTTGCCAAAGACTATGCCTTGGCTGAAGCGGCAAAACCATTTCTAGGAGACCTCGGGTTTAGATTGATCGCTATAGGAGCATTATTTTCTACGGCCTCTGCCATTAACGCCACATTATTCGGAGCAGCTAATGTGGGCTATATGCTGGCAAAAGATGGCGAGCTACCAACCGTCTTTTCCAGAATAATATGGCAGGGCGGGACTGGTGGTCTGGTGATAACGGCAATTATGGTTCTACTCTTCGTCTTGTTTTTTGATTTATCAGGCGTGGCCATGATGGGGAGCGGCGCTTTTCTTCTAGTGTATGCCGCTGTTGGGGTGGCTCATGTGAGAATCATCTCGGAGACTGGCGCAAACAAAACTCTAGTCTATTTATCGATAATAGCTTGCTTTAGCATGGCAGTGATTCTTGGTTACTATATTTACCAAAATTCTATGCCGGCTTTTATTACGATGTTTGCGCTCATACCATTATGCTTTGGCTTGGAATGGGCCTATCGAGCGGTTTATGGCAGAACGATAAAACTTCGATCAAAACAATAATAGACTCTTACAGCGCTACTTATAAACAGAGCATCTTGCAAAACAATTCAGGAAAAGACGGGCGCATGGTCGTTCTAGCCTAGTAGTGTTGATTGCTGAAACCTGACTCGTTGTTTTGCTCTAGCCATAAAAAGAAATTGCAAGAGCCGCAACAGTAATTGTTGTAATCACTGAACGTAGCGGATCTTGCCCACAGTGTAACCCAAAACATTTGATACCAAAGTTTCTTATTGGCACACAGGAGAGAAAGGAGAAAACAGAATGACGAACGTTCGACGGGAGACGGACAGCCTCGGTGAAGTCGAAGTTCCTTCCGACAAGCTCTGGGGCGCACAGACTCAGCGCTCACTTGAGCACTTCAGCATCGGCAAGGACCTGATCCCTCGTGAGATGATTACAGCTTACGCCATACTCAAAAAAGCCGCCGCCAACGCAAACTATACCAGCAAGCGTCTCGACGAGGAGCCATACAAACTGATAGTTCAGGTCTGTGATGAGATCCTCGCTGGCCAGCATCACGATATGTTCCCGCTGCACGTGTGGATGACCGGCAGCGGCACGCAGTTCAACATGAACGTGAACGAAGTGATCTCCAACCGCTGTTGTCAGCTCGCCGGCACACCGCTCGGGAGCAAGGCGCCAGTTCATCCCAACGATCATGTCAACATGGCGCAGTCTTCCAATGACTCATTTCCTTCCGCCATGTACATCGCGGCGGCGGTAAATGTGAAGCAGCGGCTAATTCCAGCGGTGATGGCGCTAAAAGACGCGATCGCTGCAAAGGCGGTGGAGTGGAAAGACATCATCAAGATCGGCCGGACTCATATGCAGGACGCAACGCCCCTTACGCTTGGTCAGGAATGGTCGGGCTATGCTGGGGCGCTCTCGGACAATTTAGAGCGTATCGAAACCGCTCTGGGTGATGTTTACCTCCTTGCTCTCGGTGGCACGGCGGTAGGCACCGGTATCAACTCGGCGCCCGGTTTCGCTGAAGCGTCCGCAGCCGAGATTGCCAAACTCACGGGCCTACCGTTTGCCACTGCGCCAAACAAGTTCACTGTGCAGGGCGCCCACGATGCTCTGGTACAGCTTTCCGGCACGATGCGCACACTAGCCGTGTCACTCTACAAGATCGCAAATGACATCCGACTGATGTCGTGCGGCCCTAGGGCCGGTTTTTCCGAACTGTTGATCCCTGAGAACGAGCCGGGTTCCTCGATCATGCCGGGTAAAGTGAACCCGACCCAGGCAGAGGCGCTGACGATGATCGCTGTACAAGTGATGGCTAATGACGTGGCGGTGGGCTTCGGAGGCGCCGGCGGTTATCTTGAGATGAATGTCTACAAGCCTTTAGTAATTTTCAACATCATGCACTCGATCACGATCATGACGGACGGATGCACAAACTTCCGCAAGTTCTTGGTCGAGGGCACGCATCCGAATCTGAAGAAGATCAAGGAGTATGTGGACCGCTCACTGATGCTAGTGACAGCACTCTCGCCGGTGATTGGCTATGACAAGGCGTCGAAGATAGCTCACTTCGCTATGGACAACGACCTCACGCTCAAGGAGGCCGCACTGAAACTCGGTTTTGTGACCGAGGAGGAGTTCAACCGCATCGTCGATCCCGCCAAGATGGTATCGCCATACGTCGCGACCGGAAATTAACGCAGGCCAACTACGAACCCTAACTAACGTCAGACGACAGAAAGGACATCACCATGACTATCAGCCAAAAGCACGGTCTGGAATTGCTTCAGGACTCATCGCTAAATAAGTCGACCGCCTTCTCGGAAGCCGAAAAGCAGGCGCTTGGCCTTGTTGGCCTCGTACCCGACGTCACCGAAACCGAGGACCTGCAACTGCGCCGGGTGATGATGCAGCTAGGCCACAAGAACACGGACCTAGATCGCTATATCTATCTCGTCAATCTGCTCGACCACGACGAAACGCTCTTCTACCGGACCATTATGTCTGACC
>JACWAG010000080.1 GCA_014874425.1 Syntrophaceae bacterium
ATAGTAAGCTATACCGACATCAAAAGGCCCGTACGGCGCCGTTAGGGATATTGACTCAGTTGTCAGCGAATCTGATCCATCATATTGGAGGGCCGTACCGAATCTCCAGGGTCTTTTGCCAACACCCAGAACACCCCACGGCATGTTGGCCGTTACCCAGAATTGAGTCCACTGACCCTGGCTAAACGCCTCTCTCACGCCTGGAGCGGATTCTGTGACATACCTCGATCCTACCGGGTCACCCCAGGATGCTATACGATAATGACTGTACAACCTTACGGCGGGGTTGATCTTAATGATTGGGTCAAAATCCACCTGGAAGTAAGACCAGGCTGCGTTGGCGCCAGTAACGAAGTTTGTATCGAACTGCTGACCATCCCAGAAATTCAGGTTGGCTGTCCCCTGACTGGCCGCGTCAACATTATAATTGCCGAAAAAGCCTTTTGTTCCTTGCTGGTTATACCATTCGTGCGTCCACGCGAATGTCCCCGTCAGATCAAATTCCCACGCGTATGCCGGTGTTAACGACAGACTAATGAGGATAACGATCAACCCCAGATTAGAAAGATACCGTTTTGTAACCATTTATTCCTCCCAAACCACACAATTTACAAAAATGTAACGTTTCTATAATAATATCACTCTATTAGTGTTAGAGCAATCAAAAAAGCGCATTTGCCAAAAACTATCTCAGACGATTAAAAGTATTTGAATTTTGCTATTCAACTTGACTAATAGCACGACGAGTAATATCGTAGCAATAGGATTGTGCGTTTTTTTAAAAAATAGCGCCAATTTCCCCAAAAAAGCTCATAAGCGATTCCGTGCTCAGGGAAAAACTTCTTAAACGGGCGCGTTATCCTCGGTTAAAGGCCGAACAATTTCACAGGCCGGTGAATTATGCACATTTCAGAAGGAGTTTTGTCCGCTCCAGTCCTAGGCGGAGGCGCTGCTTTAACCTTTGCTGGACTGGCGATAGGCTTGCGGAAAATGGATTATGAGAAGCTACCGGAAGTTGCTGTCTTATCTTCCGTGTTTTTTATAGCTTCTCTCATTCATGTTCCAATCGGACCTTCGGCCGCTCATCTTATACTTAACGGGATTTGTGGGGCTCTCCTCGGGTGGATGGCATTCCCTGCCATATTTGTCGGTTTAACACTCCAGGCCATCCTTTTTGAGTTCGGTGGCCTGACCTCACTTGGGGTGAACACTTTCAACATGGCGTTCCCCGCAGTGGTCATGGGTTACTTCTGCCGACATTTTTTAAAAAGTCCCAGCGTGCCGGTGCGTGTGGTCTCCGAGTTTATAACCGGCGCGGGCGCAATTTTAATGTCTGGCCTGCTCGTTGCGGCCTGTCTCGTTCTGGCTCTAGGCGAATCGATGGATTCTGCGGCTAAGCTGGTAATCCTGGCCCATATACCGATTATGATAATAGAGGGTTTGATCACTGTGTTTGTTATTGAATTTATCCTGAAGGTGCAGCCTGAAATGCTGCCGGGAACATTTAACGCTTCCCGTTAAGGATCTGGTCTTGGCTATTAATTGCCGGATTCATTTTTGTTGACCTGACGCATGTTCCTTAAGGAGGTCCCAAGTTGCAAACAAGATTATTATCATATAGCTCAAATGCCGCGTCGTTTACAGCGGCAGCCTTAATTGTCACCATTGTTTTATGTCTGGCTGTGCAATCTCATGCTTTGGCCGAAGCTGATCAACCCACTGCAGGCAAGACTGTTGAAAGCTTAGCCCAAGAAGCGCCTGAGCATGCAGTGCAGTCTATCGACCAAAAGGCTCTTATAGATAGCATGGGAACTTTGATGGACGATAAACTCGCTCCTTTGATCAGGATGCAGGCGAATTTGCAAAAGCTTATGCTTGAAGACAAATTTAGCGGCCCCAAGATGACTGACATAATTGGAGGGATTGGCTGGATTATGGGACTTTTTGGTATAGCCGCTTTCTTCTGGAGTTTCAAACGGAAGTCGGGAAAATCAATTGATTAGGAGAAGCTCTGAATGCAAGTTGAAGAATTCGTATTAGGTAATTCATGGGTCCACAGGCTGGATCCGAGGGTAAAAATTGTTGTCACACTGGTTTTCTCTGTTGTTGTCGCATTAAATAGTCATCTCGAAGTAACAGCGATTAGTATGATATTGCCTTTCGCGTTGATAATTTGCGCTAGGCTGGACTTCGGGAAGGTAATGTTAAGACTCGCCATCGTCAATGGCTTCATCTTGTTTCTCTGGTTGTTTCTTCCGTTCACGACTCCGGGGGAAACAGTCTACTCGATCGGACCCTTGAGCATACAAAAAGAAGGTGTATACCAGGCGCTTCTGATAACCCTGAAGTCTAATTCGATCATCCTGATGGTCATTGCCCTACTATCGACATCCCGGATTTTTACTCTGGTGCATGCGATGAGTCATCTTTGGGTCCCAGACAAACTGGTCCATCTTTTCTTTTTCTGTTTCAGATACATACACGTAATCCACGAGGAGTATCATCGGTTGGTTAACGCGATGAAAATGCGCGGCTTCAAGCCCAAGACTAACATGCATACCTATCGGGCATATTCCTACCTGGTGGGTATGCTGTTGATCAGGAGCTTTAATCGGTCAAAGAGGATTCTTCAGGCCATGAAATGCCGTGGGTTCAAGAGGAGATTTTATATTCTGCATCACTATGAGATGAAGCGTTTCGATTACGCCTTGGCTGGCTCCAGCCTGGCTTTTTCGATCCTTCTGATGGTAGCGCGATGATCAAATTGAGAAACATTCGTTTTAAGTACGCGTCTCAATACCTTTTCGACGGACTAAACCTGACTATTGAATCGGGAGATCGCATTGGCCTCCTGGGCGCAAACGGATGTGGCAAGACGACTTTGTGCCACATTATAATGGGATTGCTGACCCCGGAGTCCGGAGATGTCGAAATTCTGGGGAAGAAACGGACCAAAGAATCCGATTTTGCTGAGATTCGAGGCAAAATCGGATTCCTTTTTCAGGATTCTGATGATCAGCTTTTTTGCCCGACGGTGATTGAAGATGTCGCGTTTGGTCCGCTGAATATGGGCCAAAGTCCTGAAGAAGCAAAGAGGACTGTGACCAGCACTCTGAAATCTCTTAAACTATCGGGATTTGAAGATCGCATCACCTATAAGCTCTCCGGTGGCGAAAAACGACTTGTGTCCTTAGCCACGGTCCTTGCCATGAAACCTGATTTTTTGATTCTGGATGAACCAACAAGCGGCCTAGATGAAAAGACCACGCAACGCCTTGTAGAAATCCTCAAAGAATCCAAT
>JACWAG010000081.1 GCA_014874425.1 Syntrophaceae bacterium
TCCAGAAATAGTTCAACATGGATCCGACAGTCGTCTGCAATGGCAAGCACTCTTTACATGTTGAGTTTCCACGACCTATTTTCAGGACTTCTTCATCCGCCGGAGGCAAACCATATGCGTTTATTCCAACCTTTTCAAAGGTTTTGACGAGCGCCTGGTGAGCGAATCTGCCCATAGCCGGTAAGACCACACGAACTTTTGGATCGTTCAATGGATAGCTCTTGCTATCCGGAGTTATCACACACGGTTTTCCATTTACCATACCAGTAGACGCAGCCTTAAAATCTTTACGAACGGCCACAATTTTTTGCTGGCTTTGAAGTTCCCTATAGTAATGAACAATGTCCAGAAAGGCCTCGATTCTGGTTTCCAACCCCGCGTCAGCGGTATGGCTGTCCAACTCAAGCGTTAGAGAGGGTTTCCTGCCCATCTCATCCCTGAAGTACCCCACGATAAAAGAGTCTGGACCACAGGAAAAATTGCTTATAAAAACTCCAAACAGTTGAGGATGTCTTTTCACAAACCTGCCGGCCTTGAGAATCATTCTTCCCATGGACCAGTACATGGTGTCCTCATCGTCCATGCTCTGATCTTCAAAAGGCAATATATCAAAAGGCAAAACGCGATAGCCCCGGGACGCTAATTTAGCGGGGATTCCCTTGTTGGCTTCTGATGTAAAGGCGTTATAAGGTCTGCCGAACAATACAATCGTGGTGATTTCAGGGGAGGCCTCAATCTCCTTCAAGATCTCCGCGCCTTTTGCCCGAAGCTTCGCCTTGAAATTGTCCTGAGCCTCAACAGCGGCCTTAAAAGCCCTCACGCCGTCGGCCTTGGTTTTGCCCAGCCCAGTGGCGATGCCTACGAAATCATTCTTGCAAGATTGCAAACCACGACTCATGTTGAGAAACGGTCGCATAATTTGTTTTGGTTTAATCTGCTCAAACGCGGTTGATAGGAAGAAACCTTCACCCTGAACAAACACGCATGTGCAGGTGTTTGGGTCTTCGTCATCAGTCGGAATGCCCCGGATGTGCGGCAGAAATATGATATCCGGCCCTTTTTGAACAAGGTTGGACATGTACCCATGAGCAATCTCTACAGGAAAACAGAAAGCGGCCCCCTGCTGATCGCTTCCCTCGGGATCTATCTTATCCGGCAAGATGACACGGTATCCAAGTTCATCAAAGAATCTATTAAAGAGTGGAAAATACGTGTTGATCAGAAAAGATCTGTTCATACCGATTACAGGCCGATTATCGGATGGGTCTTGGTCCTTGAGGTCCTCAAAGACCAATCTTTGTCGATAATCCACCATGTTCAGGCTGTTGGTGTCAAATTCGAGATTCCTGATCAGATTTACATAACGATTACAGGCTCCTCCAAATGGATATGTTTTCCCTTCAAGTTCTATACGGGCGATTTCACAGCGGCGGTCGCATTTTTCTTTTCCTCCACCGCATATGAAGGACTTTTTGTAAATAACCTCACGATCAGCAAGCTGTTTGAGATCAAAATGATCTTCTTTCATTAGACCGAGATTTATACGGCGGTCCACTTCCAGAGCTACACCGAAAGCGCCCATCAAACCAGGCTCAGGAGGCACAACTATCTCTTTTCCGGTTAATGCCGCCATAGCGGCCGGGATCGCCTCATTGTAGCAAACTCCCCCCTGCATGAAGACCTTCTTCCCGACCGGCCTATTACCTTTGACTCTGTTCGAATAATTCATGCAGATTGAGTAAACCAGACCTGCGACTATGTCATTTACCGGGATCCCTTCCTGGGCGGCGTTTTTAATGTCAGAACCGATAAAAGCGGCGCACTGGTCATTGAAATTGGGTGGGTTTGTAGCCGTGTAAGCGACTTTCCCAATGTCGGTCACTTTAAGGCCCAGGCTTTCTTTGGCGGATTCTTCGAGAAATGAACCGGTTCCGGCGCTGCACGCTTCATTCATCGCGTAGTCACTAGGCACTCCATTCGTGATGTAAGTGTACTTCGCGTCCTGTCCACCTATTTCAAATATCGTATCAACCTCTTTGTCAAAATGGACGGCGGCAGCGGCGTGTGCAATAATTTCGTTTATGACGCCATCGGTCAACGCGTGAAGACCCGCTATCTGCCGACCTGATCCTGTAACCCCCAAACCCAGTATGTTTATATCGCAGTCCAGTTGTTTGAGCAGGCTCCGGTAAACATTTCGTGAGGCTCCTACGGGATCACCGTCCGTTCTTAAATAGTCTGATGCTAGGATGGCCTTGTCGTTTTGCCGCATGAGCACACCCTTGGTCGTTGTCGAACCGACATCAAGTCCAAGAATGACCCTGTCACCTCCTTGAGCCATCCCTCTAGGGCGTTCCTTGAAGCTCACCAAGTGTCGAAAATTGGAAAGAGGTTTCAGGAAACTGAATGAGGAACTCTTCTTCTCAAAAACATCGGTTGTTCCACTATAAAGCGCAGTTGGGTTATCAAGGGCCCATATGGCCGCGCCCATAGCTTCGAAGTAAGGGGCTTGTTCCGGAATAAACAGGTCCTGAATTTCCTGGGATAGATAATGAATCATCGTCTTGTTAAGAGATGATCCTCCTATGAGAGCAACAGACTTCTTAGGCAGCTTTTTCAATAACTCAACTATCTTGCTAGACATCATCATGGCAAGACCTGACACGACCTGGTCCTTGGGAATACCCTTATTTAAAGCGTGAGTGCAGTCACTCTTGCAGAACACAGAACAACGGCCGGAAACTTTGTGTGGATGCTCCGATACACCTAGTTGCTCGACATCCTTTAGGCCTATGTTCATTCGCCCGATCTGTTGCAGAAAGAACTCTCCCGTGCCTGAAGCGCACTTGTTGCCAGTCTGGATCCCCTGGATTTTGTTGTCCTCATCCAGATGATAGACCATAAAAGTCTCGCCACCCGCGCTCACAAGGACCCTGTATTTGCTTGTGTCGGGTAAAGCCAAAGAAACAGCCTTCTCAATGGCTTCCGGTTCCGAGATAGTGGTTAGTGTTATGAAATTAATGAATTTTCGTCCGGTTACAGCCAACGGGACAGTTTTTATGTCCGGTATACGTTCGAGAGCCTCCAGGAGTGTCTTCCGTGGATTTCCTTCGTGAGTAATCGTCGTCGAGTCAACAACCGAAATGCGATCTTCCTGACGCCGTACGCGACAAATAC
The DNA here is from genome assembly GCA_014874425.1 of Syntrophaceae bacterium. Taxonomy (GTDB): domain Bacteria; phylum Desulfobacterota; class Desulfomonilia; order Desulfomonilales; family Desulfomonilaceae; genus CAJBEZ01. The sequence continues at coordinate 3,178 of JACWAG010000081.1, forward strand.
TTAACGTCGAAGCTCCCAGGCACATGCCAAGCGCTTCCATCAGTTTATCTCCATATAAATAGCTGTTAAGGTGTCCTGTTTGTGAGGGTCGCCAAAAATAATTTCAGCAATGCTGCACTTCAATGTATTCCAATTGGCGCCCCTAACGCAACAATGTGCGATAAATTTTAAATCGAACCGCCATGAAAGTCTGTTTAGCTAACTTTGACAATTAAAAGTAATATTCTGATATGGTTAATATTAAATTTTACTTATAACACTTTTACCGAACAAAACTGAAAAAAAGAGTGACAAAGTTCCCTTTTTCAATACATTCTACAATTGTTTATTTTTTTGGTTAAAGGCAAGGAGGAAAACTTGGTGAAAAAATTTTTGATGCTGTTAATTGTGTTAGTGGCCACACTTGGACTCACTTCCATAGCTTTCTGTAGTTGATCCGGTTGCTTCCCCTCCTGGTCAGGAGGATCGTCAAGCTCTTATTCCAGTGACTCATATTCGCCGTATTATGGTTATGGCGCCGCGCAATATGGATATGGTTACGGAGGACAAACAACCCCGCAACAATATGGGTATCCCCAGTCAAATCAGTCTCGTCGGCCGGCAAAGAAATCAAACAGCCAAAATCCGGGTAATTAAATTAATTCGGCGCATAGTCAAAGCGGGCCTTCACGGAAAGGCCCGCCTCACGGATATCTACCTGATTATAATGAATATTTTCCAAGCTAGTCTTGTAAATCTTTAAATGATTCATGAATAATCAGGATAACCCCGGTTATTCTTGTATCTCTCCAAACAGGTCCATCCCATGGGCCTTTGTTATTAAAACATTTTTGATGTCGCCTACCGCGGCGTTTCCTGCTGTGATATAAAGTTTCCCATCTATTTCCGGGGCCTGGTCCCAGACTCTCCCTTGCAACAACAGCTCGGTTTCCTCTGAAAACCCCTCAACAATAGCCGCTTCAGTTTTTCCGATTCTCTTTTTGTTCTTTTTCTTTATGAACATGGAGTGAATAGAGCGCAAGGCTCGGGCTCGAGCATTCTTCACTCTTTTCGGTATAGGGTCCCCAAGTTTCTCAGCGGATGTTCCTTCTTCACTAGAGTAAGTAAAAACACCTACGTGATCTAATTCGAACTCGCTGATGAAATTTCTCAATTCTTCAAAATCCGATTCGGTCTCTGAGGGGAACCCTACCATGACTGTCGTGCGAATGACTATGTTAGGCATCTTTGAACGCATTGAATCGATGAGTTTCTTGATTTGCGCGCCCTGCCACTGACGGCCCATTGATTGGAGCACATTGTCCGAGATGTGTTGAATCGGGACATCTAGATAAGGGAGTATTTTCTGAGAATGTCGAATCAGGTCAATCAAGTCGTCTTTTATCCCACTGGGGTAAAGGTACATAAGCCTTAACCAGTCGACTCCGGAGATCTTCTCGAGTTTCTGGAGCAACTCAACCAGTCCGTTTTTTAGGCCAAGGTCTCGACCGTATGATGTTAAGTCCTGGGCAACCAGAATAATTTCTCTGATCCCAAAGTCCGTCAGTTCTTTCGCTTCCCGTAACATGTCGTCGATTGTTTCACTTTTAAGTTTACCCCTTATAATCGGTATGGAGCAGAACTTGCACAA
>JACWAG010000082.1 GCA_014874425.1 Syntrophaceae bacterium
GCTGAGATCTACCACTACTATGTCCGCCTGCTTCCCAGGGCTTAATGTACCGGTCACGTCGTCCAATCCAAGAACTCTCGCTCCTCCAATCGTTGCCATGGTCAGGGTTTCTGCCGCATTAACAGCTTCAGGGTTGTTGGATACCAATTTTCCCAATAAGGAAGCTGACCTCATTTCTTCAAAAAGATCAAGATTGTTGTTGCTAGCGGCGCCGTCCGTTCCAAGCCCGACTGTCAGCCCAGTATCCAGGAGATTTTTAATGCGGGCATGGCCTGAAGCAAGTTTCATGTTCGATTCAGGACAGTGTACTATGCTGACTTGCGAGTCCTGGAAAATTTCCATGTCCCTGTCTGTCAAATGAACACAGTGAACAGCCACGAATGAACTGTCCAAAATACCGGAGGAGTTTAACAGTTCTACAGGAGTAACACCGTATTTTGCTTGTATGAGCTTAGTTTCAGTAAGCGTTTCGGCCACATGAGAGAACAGTTTGACATCATGAGACTTGCAGATTTCGGCCGCCGAACTGTATGTGTCGGGTTGACACAAGTAAGGTGAATGGCAAAACAAGGTGGGGGTGATATTGGGATGTGATGGTACGGACCGAAAAAAATCGAGCGCTCTTTCTTTCCAGGCGCCTTGGCCTTTTGCGTCAGGGGTTGGACGATCAAGAACACCTTGGGCAATTACGGCGCGAAGCCCTACATCGATTACGGCCTGGGCAGCTTCCTCCATAAAGAAATATGCGTCGGCGATGGTTGTTACCCCTGAAAGGGCCATTTCGACGGCCGATAGAGTAGAACCGAGTCTAACCATCTCTGGTGACACATACTTGGCTTCGCTCGGAAAAATGAATTGGTTCAACCATGTTTCCAAAGGCAGGTCATCGGCTAAGCCTCTGAACATGCTCATGGCGGAGTGAACGTGGCAATTTACAAGCCCAGGCATAATAAGACAGTTTGAACAGTCGACAACCTGTCCCGGTGACCAGTCTACTTTCTCGCTCGTATTCACGGAGGCGATGATGTCCCCTGAAATCAGGGTACGGGCGTGAACCTCAGGCCCGGATGTCGATGGATCGCGTAATATCAATCCGTTTTCTAGGACGAGGGAAGGGGCTCTTAGCAATTTCATTAGGGTCCTATTGTCAGCTAGTTATAGTGTTATCCGGCCAATAGCGATTTCCATGATTTGTCCCATCAAACGTCCGGTAATCTTAGCGTTTTGAATCACCTGTGAAAGAGAAATGGGTAACATGTTTTCTGGATTATTCACATTTGTGATAGCCGCCAAAAAAAGAACTCTAAAACCAACTTGGACAGCGGTAATCACTTCTGGAACCGAACTCATTCCCACAGCGTCGCCGCCAAGTATCCGAAGCATTCGTGTTTCTGCGGGGGTTTCCAGACTGGGCCCGGCAACAGCCACGTAAACGCCGCGTCGCAAGGTGGCCCCAATTTCCCGGACGGCCTTTGACGCCTCTTCAATACATTCGCGGTCATAAACCCGGCCCATGTCCGGGAAACGGTCTCCAAGACGCAGGTCAGTTAATCCTCTGAGCGGGTTGGATCCGAGCAGGTTGATGTGATCGGTCACTATCATTACGTCGCCAGAATTGAAGGAAAGGTTCAGGCCACCGGCCGCGCTATTTACGATTAGCAATTTGGCGCCCATGGCTCCAAATACCCTCACAGGAAAAGTTACATGCTCGAGACCGTATCCCTCATAATAATGAAAACGGCCCTGCATCGCCACCACGCGTTTGCCGGCGAACGTCCCGAATATCAGTTTGCCTTTGTGACCCTCAACCGTAGAGGCCGGAAAATGGGGGACATCCTCGTACGGAATCACACAATTGGGAGTTAGCTGGTCGGCCAGATCGCCGAGTCCCGTCCCGAGGATAATGGCCACTTCGGGATTTTCCCAGGCGGTTATCTTCCCCAGGAATTCTTTGGTCTCTAGAACTTTTTCGAATATATCGTCCATAATAACTAGTGACACCGAATAAAATTGGGCCGAAAAACAATCGAGTCCCGGCTAGCTATCAAAGGAGCCATGCCGCAGACTCGACCGGTAAAAGGATAACTTGGTGTTCCCCACAATCTAACAGGGAGCGCCGTAGAAATTGAAAGAACTACCCTTTAAGCGATTTTATTTTCTCATTCAGAACTGGAACCACCTCGTTGAGGTCTCCCACGATTCCGTAAGAGGCTACACGGAATATGGGGGCTCTAGGGTCTTTGTTTACAGCGACAAGAAGGGGCGATCCCTTAATGCCTCCAAGGTGCTGAAACGCTCCACTGATTCCTAGAGCCAGGTAGACCTTGGGTTTGACTTCAACCCCGGATGTCCCAACCTGGTGGAATTTTGGAAGCAGGTTCTTGTCCACAATTGGTCGAGAACACGCCAGTACCCCACCCATGGTGTCCGCTAACGATTGGAACACATCGAGGTCCGGTTCGTCACCAATGCCACGACCAACGGAAACAATAATGTCAGCGGACGCTATATCCACGTCACCTTTCTCGGCTTCGACATATTTTATAAAGCGTTTTCTCAAAGATGTCGGATCTATAGGACAGGCGACATTTTCAATAGCCCCTTTGACAGCGTCTGACGGAGCGTATGGAAATGACCCGGCCCTTATGGTGAGGACCACGCGTTCCGAGTCCTTAAAAGAAACGAGAGAATTTATTTTGTAACTATACATCTGACGAGAAGCAAAAAGCTTTCCGTTTCTTACTTCCGCTGCAAAACAATCGGTCGCCAGAGCTGCGTCTAGAGCCACTGACAGGCCTGGAGCGAAATCCAGTATTGCGTTCGAAGCCCCCATGAGTAGGACGTAGGATCCGCTGGGTTTCAGGACTTCCTTTAGTGTTTTGATAATCGCTTCAGAGTTCATGGTTTCGAATATTGGGTTTTCCACAACCATCACTCTGGGCGCTTCTGTGGACAACGTTTCCGCCATGGCGGCGTTCGCGGACAAAAGGATACACGTAAGCTCGACCCCAAGTTCAGATGAGAGTTTTCGGCCCGCGGCTATAGCCTCCCATGTGGTGTCTCTAATTACGCCTTTTCGGTGCTCTGCAAGAACATATATGTTTTCCATTATCCTATGGCCCCCTTTTCTTTCAGGATTTCGGCCAGACGAGCAGCGGCTTCTTCAGGTTTGCCCTTTATGATCTCAGCGCCTTCGCCTTCGGGCGGTAGTGAGACCTGCTCAATTTCAACACGGGCGCCTGACTGGCCTACTTTGCCTACATCAATTCCGATTTCATCAATCCCAACGTTGGGGATTTCTATTGAAGTCACCTTTCTGACAGCCCTTATCGAGACAAAACGGGGTTCATTCAAACCGGTAGCGACAGCTATCAGACATGGTAGGTCCATTTCCATGGATTCATAAAGACCGCCTTCAAGTTCTCTGACAAATGAAGCCTTTTGGTCCTTGATTTCGATCTTCGAAACAAGAGTAGCGCTCGGAATATCGAGCATTGCAGCCAACATTCCGCCTAGTTGACCAGCGCCATCATCCTCTGCAAGTGTTCCGGTCAAGATCAAGTCGTGGGGTCGTCCTTTAATAAATTGGGAGAGGACGGAAGCCATTGCATATCCATCTCCGCCTTCCATTTGGTCGGACCATATCTGGAAAGCTTCATCAGCGCCTCGAGCCAGACACTCTCGAAGCATGTCCTCTGATTCCTCGGGCGCGAGGCTTACAACCGTAACCTTGCCGCCGACCTTCTCCTTGATCTGAGCGGCTTCTTCAATGGCAAAACGGTCCCAGTCATTCATGTCATAATCAAGATCATCCTTCTTGATGTCTTTGGCTGTCGTAGACACGGTAAGGTCCGCCTCCGACGTGTCCGGTGTCCACTTCATGCAGACAATGATATTCATGTGTCCTCCCAAATATTCTTTGGATTATGATGAACCAATCTATTGCAAATTATCCTTTACGACGTGGATCGATCGATAAGCTCAACCAGATCGATTACCTCAATCTTCCCTTCGTTTCCGGTTGTCTTTATCGCGTCCTCGATATTAATCAGGCAGAAAGGACACGCTGTGACTATGACTTGCGCACCTATTTCCATGGCCATTTTAACGCGCCTTTCGCCCATGCGTTCCTTTTCTTCCTCATTTTCATACCACAGCAAAAGTCCTCCCCCGCTGCAACAGAAGCTTCTGGAAAAAGAACGAGTCATTTCCTGATATTGAATCCCGGGAATAGATTTCAGCACGCGTCTAGGTTCCTCGTAAATTCCATTATGCCGTCCCAAATAACATGGGTCATGGTAGGTTACCACTCTGCCGCCGAGATATTCCCCGTTCAACGACATGACGCCGTGGCTCAAAAGCCTGTAGATCAACTGGCTGGAATGAATAACTTTGAACGGTTCAGGATAGTCGTTTTTTATGGCGTTGAAAGCATGAGGGTCAAAAGCTACTATTTCCTCGAAATTGCGAGCTTTAAAAGCTTCAATGTTGCGGCCGGAAACCTGCTCGAACAATCCTTCTTCTCCGAGTCTTCTGACTTCATTGCCAGAATCGTTTTCTTCCTGACCTAAGATGGCGAAATCCAGTTTATTTCGTGCCATGATCCTGGCGAACGATTTGGCAATCTCTTGAATGCGGGGATCGAAGGAACCGCAACTGTCGACAAAGAATAGGAGATCAGAGTGTTCACCCTCAGCAAGTATGTGAACCTGAAATTCTTCGAGATCTTTAGTCCACGCAGCTCGCTTGGATTTCATTGCGCCGTAAGCGTTCCCCTTTTTTTTAATCTGTTGAAGGGGTTTTTGGAGCGACTGCGGGACCTCGCCTCGATCTATCAAATACCGCCTCATATCAACTATCTTGTCAATATATTCAATAAAGATCGGACATTCCGCCTCACATGCGCCGCAAGTGGTACATGCCCAAATTTCCTGCTCGGTAATGATATCTCCTACGAGCCTTTTTTCGTGGGCCGGGTCTTTAGAAGTTTTGTCGAACACGGGAAAATTCTCGTAAGCATAGTCGCGGGCTTTGACACTGATCATTTTTGGCGAAAGCGCTCTGCCAACCGTATTGGCCGGACAATTGTCCGAGCATCGACCGCAGTCGGCGCAGGAGTAGAAGTCGAGTATATGTTTCCAGGTGAAACCGGTCAGGTCACTGACGCCACATTGGTCCAATTCCATCCAGTCAACAGTTCCATATCTGACCGGCTTGATTGTCCCCTTGTTCAAATTTGAAAAGAAGACATTGGGGATTGCTGTGATGACATGGAAATGCTTTGATATCGGGAGGTAATTTAGTAGCCCGAAGAAAAACAGGATGTGCGCCCAATAGCCCCCGACATGAAGGAAGTTGAGGGTGGCGGGGTCGTTGGAAGGCATGAAAACCGAAGCAAAGGCCGCCGCCGGGAACCAGTGGTATTCTCCGCAGACCCCTGATGCCCGATAGGCGCTACCATCGTGAATCATGTCCGTGATCATTAGCGCCGATACCAGACCGAGAATTACATAGGCTTCATATTCATGCCCGGCGGTCCCCGGATGATCGTATCGCTTCGGGTGAAAAACAGCCCGTCTCACGATTGCGACCAAACACACTATCAACACCACTATTACTGTGTAATCCTTTAATGACTCATAGGCGAAGCCGACTGAACCCGTGAGGAAAGGAATATGAAATGTAGGAGAGAAACCCCTACCGATAAGGGTCAACGAGCGCAGCGAGAGAATCATGAACCCGGCGAACAAAAGAATGTGAAGAATACCTGCCCCTAGATAACGAGGTTGTCGCCACTGACCGAATCCATACATCAAAGCGCGCAGTAGCCTGGTTGATATATTCGAAAATCTAGGGTCCGGCGCCGCCTTACGGAGCACATCCAAGCGACGGAACATTACGTAGCAGAAGAAAGCGACTGACAGGAAAAGAATGATGAATGCTATTGCGGGGGCAGGAGCGCCTAGAATAGGCGCATCCGCCGGTTTAAGGATGTTCATGGACAGCGACCTCTAGTTTTGGAACCGAGAGCAACTTTCTTGGCTCCTGGACAAACCTGCGAGCAGCCAGAAAGATTCTAACTGTAAGAAGGCGACAACAAGAAAGATAGCATTTGGCGCTAACTTATAAGTACAGCCAATATCTTGGCGGGCTTGTCCCCGTGGGCTTTCACCAGATGTATGTCGCAGGAATCATAATAAATCGCGTCTCCAGGGCCTAAGACGTCTTTTGTTTCACCTACTAAGACATCCATTTGGCCCTCAAGGACATAAATGAATTCCTGCCCATCATGAGCCGAGGGTTCATCCGCGTCAGATGGATGAAGCGTGACGACGAATGGTTCCATGAGCCGGTCCTTTTTCCCCGGCGCCAGAGATTCATACTCATAGCCTCGATGCTCTTCCTTGGATTTGCCGAAACGCTTAAAACTCTTTCTGGCTCCAGCTCTTACGATTGTAAAAGCCTTGTCTCCCTCGGAAATAAAATCCGACATCTTTAGAGATAGCGTTTTGCTCAATTTGATAAGCTGACCAAGAGGCAGAATCGTCTTACCTTCTTCCATCTCTTCGAGTAAGCTGGCGGAAACTCCGATTTTTGAAGCGAGTTCCCGAAGCGAAAATCCCAGTGATTGTCTTGCCGCGCGCAGTTTAGGTCCGTGATCCGTGTCCTTTTCTTTTTGGGATTCGCGTTTTGCCGCCTCAACGGCTACTGGGTCGGTAAGTAAGTCAATACCCTTTTCGTCTCCGTATCCATCGACAGTTTCGCGGAAAGACTGATATGAAGTTTCTTTGAACTCTTCGTCCATGGCTGATCCTTTCAATTGGTATGGTTCCGACTAATTGGCCCCAATTCAGGCGCTTACATTGATCGGCCCGGAACGCCGATGTTTCGAGCAATTACTATGCGCTGAACCTCAGAGGTTCCTTCGCCGATGTCGAGAAGTTTCTGGTTCCGATAGTGCCTCTCCACCGCGTAATCCTTCATCAAACCATACCCACCATGCATCTGGACCGCATGATTGGCCGCCCTGTAATAGGTTTCCGAACATACTAGCTTGGCCATTGCGCCGTATTTGGGATTGAGTCGATCATTGTCTTTTAACCAGCATGCCTTATAGAGAAGTAACCTGGCCATTTCGACTTCAGTGGCCATGTCAGCGAGTTTAAAAGCGTTTGCCTGGAAAGATCCTATTGGGCGCCCAAACTGTTGCCGTTTCTTGGAATAGTCAAGCGCCAGTTCAAAGGCCCCCTGTGCTCCTCCTAGTCCCATTGCCCCTATTGACAGACGTCCACCATCTAGAGTTTTCAGCATCTGGTGAAAGCCTTCGCCTCGTCCACCAAGCAAGTTCTCGTTTGGAACACGACAATCCTGAAAAGTAAGTAGCCCTGTGTTGGATGATCGCCAACACATTTTCCCATGCATCTTCTCGGCGGTGAAGCCTTTTGTGCCGTTTTCCACAAGAATGCAACTGACCTCGGGTTTCCTAGGGTCGGAACTGTCTGTTACACACTGCACAACGCACACAGCGCTGATGTCGGTAGATGAATTGGTAATGAAAATCTTGCTGCCATTTATCACCCATTCATTGCCGTCAAGGATAGCGGTAGTCTTCGACGCTCCAGCGTCCGAACCGGCGTCAGGCTCCGTAAGTCCAAAAGAAGCGAGAATTTTTCCTGCGCAAAGGTCCGGTAACCACTTTTTCTTCTGCTTTTCAGTCCCAAAATAATATATTGGGGCTATACCCAAAGAATTCCCCGCTGCGATTGTGGCGGCCTGCGAACCGTCGATCCTGGCTATTTCCTCGACCATTATAATGTAGTTAAGATATCCAACATCACTGCCTCCGTACTCTTCAGAAACGAAAGGCCCAAAGAAGTCAAGTTCGCCCATTTTTCGCGTCAAGTCATAGGAAAATTCCTCTTTGTCATCGAGTTCCTGAGCGATTGGCGCAATCTCTTTCTCCGCAAACTCTCTAACGACTTTTCTGGTTAGCTCCGCGTCCTTGGGAAGATCAAAATTTAACGACATTCTAAAGCCCCCTTTAGGGATTCATTAAAGATGAAAAACAGCGCTCTCTACAAAAAACAAAAAACGCTATCAGCACCGATCGAGTCGGTTGTAATTCAAAAATACAAGGCGGTAGATGACGTCTAGCGAACGGGCAGGGAATCGCATTCAACACGTTTTCCCACCTGATCAGGTGTTTGGCGTTTTCTCGGGTCTCGCCGATGTGGAGAGAAGAATAGCTAATAGTTGATCAATAGCAGATGGTAAAGATCGTTGTCAAGACGAATGGCGCGTGCTTTTTTTGAAGGTGGCCTAAAATCGAGAGTCAGAGGAGCGTTGTTAATAGCCCAAAAACAGCACAATTGACAATCGCATAAATGTGGGAATTGATTAAGAGCCGTTTCAGTGTGAAATTGAGATAAAATGAAGATATTATCTAAAAATTGTATATCGTATTTATAAC
>JACWAG010000083.1 GCA_014874425.1 Syntrophaceae bacterium
CCCCTAGCTATGCCATAACTGGTAGAAAGGGTTATCATGGATATGCCAGCGGCCCCTTGCAATGCCCAAACCAGCCAAAGAAAGCGAAAGCTGCGGAGCCTGATGACCTGTCGAACCGTCATTACGTTTGAATCAGCGGTCTTGGAGGGTGTTTGGGGACCGGCAGGTTCGGTCGTGGGTGAACCTTGAGGCGGATCAGTGAAACGCGCCGCTATTAGTCCGGTCAATAGTGAAATAGACCCCAAAATCTTTACCATTCCCACATAGCCGAAGTATTGCATGATAATTCCAAACAGAGGCGCCATTATACCAGCGGACAAACCGAACATCAGATTAACTATTCCAGAAACCAAACCTCGTTTTGTGGGAAACCACCTCTGAACCGAGATTAACGTCGGGAGCAAGACGAAACATGACGCTGCTCCATTTATAAAAGCCCATAAATAAATCCAGAAAATGTTGTCAGCCACAAGAAGGACAAAAACATCCGCCCCACATAACAAGGCGCCTACTGTAACCAACGTTTTAATACCAAATTTGTTTTGCAATCTACCGACGAAGAACATCAGTAGGCCAACTGCGGCTAGAACAAAAAACATGATGGCGCCTATAGCTCCGCGACCCACTCCAAAAGACTGGCTCCAATAGGGCGCCATTACTCCTGGGAACCCGAAAATGAAAGCCCCTGGCCAAAAAATCGCCACAGAGCTTCCAATTAGGGCGTAAAGACCTCTACGGCGGTCGGCCATTTCGATTCTCCTGAGGCGAAAAAGAAACAAAAAACAAATACTATTTTTGAGCTTCTTCTGATTTAACCAAAATTCGGTTCTTGAAACGAATGTGGACAATTACATGTTTAGCCCATATACTACTCAAAACCTACAAAATTGGAGAAGCTGGATTGAACAAATTGGTGGAAAAGATCGCTTTGGAGGAAGGTGTTACTTCTCAAGCGCTTGAAGATAAACTGGGTTCCAGCAGGGCCATCATATTCAAGGCGTCCCCATCCGGAAAGGCCGTGGCTGTTGGAGAAGGTTTACGGGTCAAGGTTAACGCCAACATAGGGACCTCACCCGATCTAGTGGATGAGGATCTCGAACTGCGAAAATTGGATGCCGCTGTAAAAGCCGGAGCTGACGCGGTTATGGACCTGTCTATTGGGGGAGATCTTCGGTCAATAAGAAGAAAGATAGTAAAAGAATCTGCCATCCCGGTGGGATCAGTCCCGATTTATGAGGCTATAGTCAAATCTGTTCGGACTTTGGGTTCCGCCGAGAAAATGACCGGGGACCAAATGCTTGACGCAATCAGATTGCATGGCGAAGACGGCATAAGCTTTGTCACGGTTCATTGCGGCGTCAATTGGAACGCTCTAAACAACTTGGAGAAAAAGCCTCGAGTTTGTGGAATAGTTAGTCGGGGTGGAAGTTTCATCGCCCGCTGGATGAGGGCTAACAAAAAGGAAAACCCTTTGTATGAGCGTTACGACGAAGTCTTAGAAATCTGCAAACAATATCAAATGGTTTTAAGTTTAGGTGATGGCTTGAGACCTGGGGCGATAGCGGATTCAATGGACGGCGCCCAGGTGGAGGAGTTGATCACGTTGGGCCATTTGAATCGCCGCGCTAAAGAAAAAGGCGTGCAGGCCATAATAGAGGGGCCTGGGCATGTCCCACTAGATCAAATTCCCGCGCAAATGATGTTAGAGAAAAAGTTATGTGACAACGCCCCCTTTTATGTTCTTGGTCCTCTGGTCACAGATATCGCGCCAGGCATGGACCATATAACTTCAGCTATCGGTGGAGCGATTGCCGCGGCTCATGGAGCTGATTTTCTATGTTATGTGACGCCGTCCGAGCATCTTGGTCTACCGAATGTAGAAGACGTCAGGACTGGGGTTTTAGCCGCAAGGATCGCTGGACACGCGGCGGACCTGACTCGCGGAATTAAGGGCGCGTGGGATTGGGACAGGCAGATGAGCGTTGCCAGAAAAGACAGGAATTGGCCGGAACAATTGCGGATGGCGCTCTCCCCCGAACTGGCCCGTGACATAAGGTCCCAGACGTGTTCGGAGGACTATGAAACCTGTACGATGTGCGGAGATCTCTGTGCTTATAAAGCCGATTCTCCTGAATAAGCGTCGGCGCACAAAAAGCTGAAGTGGGGGGAAATCGAGGTTCACCGGTTTTTAAGGGAATTTGAGATCACTTTCTTCAAGAAGCCTGAAGATTTGATTTGAATCCTCAGCCTGTTTCAGATTGTTAGTCAGAAGAGGGTCTTTAAAGATTCTTGAAATCCTGGCCAATGCCTTTAAATGATCGCCTGCGCAATCCTTAGGGGCGATTAGCATGAAGAAAAGGTAAGCTGGTTTATTGTCCATTGATGAGAAGTCAATCCCTTTTTGACTCCGACCAAAACTGGCCGCTAGCCTTTCGAGACCTTCAAACTTTCCATGCGGTATGGCTACTCCGCCTCCTAATCCCGTGCTACCGAGTTTCTCTCGATCTAGAATAGTCTGAAGTATCTGTTTTTTGTCGAGATGCGGATTGGCTGCAAGAATGGGGGCCAAAAGTTCCGATAAGGCTTCATCTTTGGAAGAAGCCTGCATAGATCCTATTATGCAATCACTTCGGAGGAAGTCCGATATCCTCATATGAAAACTCTTTCGTTCCTTTCTAGGAACCTATACAACAATTTAAAGGGTGTAGGTAACCTACACCCTTGTTAAACGCTTGGTTTTAGCCAACCGGCGAGTTCCGCCAAAATAATTGGGTTTCTAGCTACTTTGAAATGTCAAGTTGCGTGTTCATAATACCTAGGAACACGGATAACATTTTATATCAAGCGCTTTGAGGAACTATCAACCCATAATTTCCATCTTTTCTTCTGTAAACTACGTTGATTGTCTGGGTTGAAGCATTATTAAAAACAAGAAAATCTTGATGTGAAAGATCCATTTGCATTGCGGCTTCATCCACAGACATTGGTTTTATGAAGTAGTTTTCAGTTCTTACTATAACCGGTTCCCTGTCATCCTCGAAACTTTCAGGCTCATAAATGTCTCTCCGCCATCTAAGTTCTTTCCCTTGTGAAGGCTTATGTTTTCTAATTTTTTCCCTGTACTTCTTAACCTGTCTTTCCATTTTGTCCATGACTAGATCAATAGCCGCGTACATGTCTTCGTGTGTTTCCTGACCAGTTATTCGAAGACCATCCGCATTGATGACGACATCCGCCATTTGACGAAATTTTTGTACCGACAGAATAACTTGACTCTCCAACGGTCGGTCTATGTACTTCGTTAATTTGGTTGTTCTGTCCTGGACATAGTTCTTGAGCGCATCTGAAGGCTCCATATGTCGGAAAGTTACGGAAAGTTGCATTTCATGACCTCCTTAAACAAATCCACTCGGCGCATCTGTTTATCAAAATTTCTTCTTTCTTCTACTTGATGGAGCAATACCCAGCATTTCCCTATACTTCGCAACAGTTCTTCTGGCTATTGTAATATCCGATTTAGCCAATTCCTCAACGATCTGTTTGTCACTAACCGGCGTTTTGGGGTCCTCCAATCTTACGATTCTCAGAATCTGGTTCTTTACGGATTCGGAAGCGATTTCTTCAGTTCCGTGTTTTATTCCTGAATTAAAGAAGAATTTTAATTCGAAAATACCTCGTGGTGTATGAACATATTTATTGGAAGTAACTCTACTTATCGTAGACTCGTGCATTTCTATATCATCAGCGACATCTTTCAAAACAAGTGGTTTCAGATAATCAATTCCTTTATCAAAAAAATCCCTCTGAAATTTTAATATAGACTGGGTTGTCTTATAAATTGTTCGCTGGCGCTGATGGATACTCTTAATCAACCACATCGCTCCACGCATCTTTTCTTGAAGATAATCCTTTGTAGATGAAGAAGAAGACCCATTGTGAAGTTCTTTTTGGAAAAGAGAATTTATTTTCAGCCTTGGCAATCCGTCGTCATTCAGAATTATGGAGTAGTCATTCCCAACCCTGAAAATAAATATATCGGGCGCTATGTAGACAGTATCGGAGCCGCCGAAGATTTGCCCTGGTTTGGGGTTCAACGTTGAAATTAAATGGACTGCGATTTGTGTGTCACCCAAGGTTGCTCTAATTTTTCGGGCCAAGGTTTCAATTTTTCGGGATTGCAGCAAGTCAAAGTCTTCTTCCAGAATCCGAATGGCCAACTGATTAGGCCTTTCTAGAGACCTTGCCTGAATGAGTAGACATTCACGTAAATCTCTGGCGGCTATCCCTGAGGGCTCAAACTCCTGGACCTTTTTCAAGACTGATTCAATTCTCTCGACCGGTATATTCATGCTTGCAGAGAGGTCTTGTAATGAAATTTCCAGATAACCATCATCGCTAAGATTTCCAGCTATCTCCAAGGCTATGCGACGATCCTCATCCTCGATCCTGCTGAGTCTGAGTTGTTCGACCAGGTACCGGAAAAGATTGTTTTTATAGGAAACCAGGTTTTCAAAAGTAGGGCGATCCGAATAATCACGAGTAGGGGGAGAGTAGTCTCCTCCATAATTCTCCAGATAATTGTCCCAATCAGCCGCCAAGGCTTCGGCGAAAGGATTGACCGGTTCAGTTGTAAGGTCCTCAAGCGATTTCAAGTCATCTCTTCCAGGGGCGTCTTGATCACTGAAGGGATCATCAAAGCTAGCTGATTCCAAAGCAGGGTTCTCCTTAAGTTCCTGCTCTACGGCGTTGAGCATTTCGAGATGGTTGTACTGAAGGAGTTTTATTGCCTGTTGTAACTGAGGTGTCATTACCAGTTGCTGGATCTGACGCAGTTGTTGTCTGATTTGAAGGACCATGTTTATACAGATACGTTACATGCTGAACTTTTTGCCCAAATAGACCGCTTTTGCGCGTTCACTCCCTGCGATCAATTCAGGGGGGCCTTCTTCAAGGATGTGACCTTTATCCAAAAGATATACTCTATCACAGACCCCTAGAATTTCTCTAGCATTATGATCAGTTAAGACTATGCCAATACCACTCTCTTTCAGTTTGACTATTATTTTCTGAATTTCCAAGATTACAATGGGATCTAAACCAGCAAATGGCTCATCGAGCAACATGAAGCTAGGTTTTGTAACTAATGCCCTAGTGATTTCCAGCCGTCTCTTCTGACCGCCGGAAAGACTCTCCGCCTTCTGGTTCCTGAAACTGGAAATGTCCAATTCCGCCAACAGTTCTTCAAGTCTCTCCATTCTTCGTTGTTTGTTCATTTCAACGGTTTCTAGAATAGCCATCACGTTCTGGCTCACGGTAAGTTTTCGAAAAACTGAAGTTTCTTGAGGCAGATAGCTGATACCCAGTCTTGCCCTCAAATAAACAGGCAGGTCTGAAATGTCTTGTTCATCCAGGAAGACAGAGCCTTGATCGGGTCTGATCAAACCTGTAATCATGTAAAAAGTTGTGGTCTTGCCTGCTCCGTTAGGTCCAAGAAGACCTACCACCTGGCCCGAGGCAATACGGAGACTGACATGATCGACTACCAAACGGCCTCCATACCTTTTAATCAAATCGCGAGCCTTAAGCTCTCTTCCGGACGTGATTATTTCTCCTTTTCTTTCTTAGGTTTCGGTGGATTGATGATTGCAGTTATTAGAGACTCATCCCCACCTAACAATTCTGAACGATTTTCATCAAGATATATAATAATAGTTTGAGCGGCAAGGACATCGGGTCCCTGCCAGATTCGTGGAGGTCCTTCAGTCAAGGTTATCGTTCGTTTCACATTGTCAAAGACGGCTTTTCCTGCAACGGCCATACGATCATTTTGAGTTATTTTGACGTTACCCAAGGCAGTTATTGATTTTATCCCACTGGGCGTTTGCAGTTCTTTAGTGGCCTGATTCTTGGGGGAACCGGATTGACTAACGCCTGCCATTTTTTCATCATACATTATTATCAATCGATCGCACGTCAGTACCAGATCACCCTGCTGGACCTTTACGGAACCTTCAAAGGTAACTTCCTTGCCACCAGGAATATTTTTTGCCGAAAATCTTTTTGAAGTAATGTTGATTGGTTGATCGGAAGAAGGGCTGATCGCCAAATAGTCCTTTTGGCAAAGGCAAAGGCATGGCGACAACAGAAATGCCATAACAAATATTGCTATCAGCAAGATACGGACCATTTATAAATCCTTTTGACTCACATCGGAAGCTTTCGGCCTGGACCTACCCATTTGACATTGAACAGGCTCGCCCTGACCTCATGCTCGATCTGTATTTCCTCTTTTTCGACTGATAGCTTTAATCCTTTCCCTGTAAGTTTGAGATTGCCCCCGTTGAGTGACACAGGAGAAGACGTAGCGGCTTGCAACGAACCCTCATAATAATTCACGTCATTGGACGCGAATTCAAAATCTTTGTAGCGAATTTTCACATCGCCCTTAACAGACACAAATCCCGTTTTTTTGTCGAGATTGCCGGATTCGGCCGCTAGATAAATTGTCCCACCAAGACCCCCGTAGTAGACGACCTTGGGCAATGTTAACTTTACATTATCCATTGTGTCCGCTATTTGCGCGCTTGTTGCTTGAAGGTCCCAACGCGGAAATCCTGGCGCTGAAAATGTAAAGTCACCAATTCTACTGCCGTTACTGGAGACGCGAGAGGCCCTGAAATCGGCGGCTTTGTCCATGACCAGACGGGAGGCCGCCAAACCCGAAACGAGCATCAGCAAAGCTCCTAGAACGAGAATTTGGGATGCCCGTTTTAGGTTCTTTAAACGGTAATGCCTTTCAATATGTTTGTGGTCCATGTGACAAACCTGAACCAACTAATTGCGATTTCGTGAAACCAATTAGGAAATTCGCTGTTCTCAAGAAATTTTCCAAAACAAAACAGAGCTTGTTCATAATCCCTTCAAAACGAAACAAACTAAATCCCGATTTGAATTCGAGATAGCCATTCGCCAATTGTCTGAATACATTATATCAAATAATAGTCAATTCAACTAGGTGTACGTCTATTGGTAATATCGTTCCATCACTAGGCGCCACTTGTCCTGGGCTTTTAGAATCATTTCAATCAATTCACGCGCTGCCCCCCAACCACCAGGATGTTTCGTAACGTAATGGACTTCCTTTCGAACCTCCAGGGGCGCCTCCGGAGTTGTAACCGCCAAACCCGCCAGTCGTAGCATTGGGATATCCACCACATCATCCCCTATTACGGCAACTTCATGGTTTTGGGCGTTTAATTCTTTAGCAAGCTTTTCAAAAATGGGTTTTTTGTCCCAAATTCCTTGAAATAGTCTTTCAATTCCGAGGTCTGCGGCTCGCCTCGTCACAACGTCCGAATTTCTTCCGGTTACTAAGGCGATTTCCAGGCCACTTCGAATAGCCAGTTTGATTCCGTGCCCGTCTCTTACATCAAAAGACTTTATCTCCAAATCAGTTCCACCAAAAATAATCCTTCCATCGGTTAACACTCCATCGACATCAAAAATTATTAGTTTGATCGATTTCAAGCGATCACTTAATGTGACGGACGAGTCGGCTTCATTAGTTTTTGTGAATTTTGGGCTTATTGATCCGGGACGGTCATGAGGAACTAACTTATGAATTTCAATTAGATTTAATACCAAAGGTTCCAAGTCTTTCAAGGGCAACGAGTTTGGTCCATCACATAACGCCCGGTCAGGATCGGGATGAGTCTCCAGGAAAATCCCGTTAGCTCCTGCGGCTACAGCGGCCCGCGCCAACGGTGGAACAAGGGTCCGGTCACCACTCGATTTTCCCAAGCCTGCGCCTGGAAATTGGGCTGAATGGGTCGCGTCAAATACAACTGGAAAACCGAATGGTTTCATTCTGGCTATCGATCGCATATCCGCTACTAAGTCCTGATATCCAAAACTCACGCCGCGTTCTGTAAGGAGTATTCTGGAGTTGCCAGTGGATAAAACCTTTTTTATTGCGTGCTTCATGTCTTGAGGGGCCTGGAACTGACCTTTTTTGATATTTATAACCTTGCCTGTGAGTCCAGCCGCTATCAACAAATCGGTCTGTCGACTCAAAAAAGCTGGGATCTGTATGACGTCCAAGACAAGACCAGCCTCTTGGGCCTGGTCCGGAGAATGGATATCTGACACTATCGGTAGTCCTGTAGATGATCTCACGTCAGACAGGATTTCCAGACCATGCTCCAAGCCGGGCCCTCGAAACGATTCTACAGAAGTCCGATTCGCCTTATCAAAAGAAGATTTAAACAACATTGGGACGTTATAAGTTCTGCTAATACGCGCGACCTCATTCGCTACTTCTAGAACGAGTTCCCTTTTTTCAATGACACAAGGCCCAACAATAAAAAATAGAGAATTGCTATCAGAGATGTTGAATTGGCCTACAAGTATTTCAAAGAAATTATCGGGAAACGCCATGGTTTGCAAACTCCATCAAGTCAGAAGGTGGAAACAGTATAGATGAACCTGAATTTAAATGATTGACTGGCGCGCTCCAAATAAATTACTCACTCAATTGTTAATTGTTTTAAAATAATTACCTGTGAACATTTCTATTAGCCAAGACCCTTGGTTTTGTTTTCTTGATATTTCTTAAGTTTAAAATTAAGGCAAGCCTTTATGTATGAAGCAAACAGGGGATGAGACTCCATTGGCTTGGATTTGAATTCAGGATGAAACTGACACCCTATGAACCACGGGTGATCTGAATATTCAATCATCTCAACAAGTTTTCCGTCGGGAGATAGCCCACCGGCCTTAAGACCTTTTTCCTCGAGGATTGACCTGAACTCAGGATTAAATTCGTAACGATGCCTATGTCGCTCCTCTATCAGAGTGGCGCCATAGATCTTGTGGCACTCAGTGCCTTCGGGGATGACGCATTCATATGCGCCAAGACGCATGGTCCCGCCTTTGTCTGTTACTGAGCGCTGTTCATCCATTAGGTGAATTATGGGATACGGTGTATCAGGATTAAATTCAGTGGAATTGGCGCCAGTAAGGCCACAAACGTTCCGGGAGAATTCCACGACAGCTATTTGCATCCCTAGGCATATTCCAAAGAATGGAATTTTGTTTTCTCTTGCAAATCCTACAGCCCTGATCTTTCCCTCGATACCCCTGGAGCCAAACCCCCCGGGGACCAGTATTCCGTCTACATCTGAAAATTCTGAACTCAGGGTTTCTTCTGAAAGAAGTTCAGAGTCAATGAATTTTAGGGTCACTTTAGCTCTATTCTTCACTCCGCCGGCAAATAGAGCTTCATTAAGACTCTTGTATGATTCCTGAAGGTTGACGTACTTACCTACAATCCCAATGGTTATAGAATTATTGAGAGAATTTACAGCGTCAATAAAGGAACTCCACCCATCTAATCGAGGGGCTCTGGTCCAAATATTGAGAAGCTCCACTACCTTTTGATCCAGTCCTTCGTCGTGAAACTTGAGGGGCAGCTCATAAATGCAGGTAACATCTTCAGCCGCTATTACTTCTTCTGGCCTAACATTGCAAAACAAAGCTATTTTTTCTTTGATGTCACGAGTTATCTTCTTTTCGGTTCTGCAAATCAGTATATCTGGTTGGATCCCAACTTCCCTTAACGCCTTAACGCTGTGCTGCGTTGGCTTTGTCTTAACTTCTCCGGAAGCCTTGATAAAAGGAAGAAGTGTGAGATGCACGTACAAAACATTCTGTGGGCCGAGGTCTGCTCTTAACTGACGTATCGCCTCCAAGAACGGGAGACTTTCGATATCTCCAACCGTTCCACCAACCTCTACAATGGCTACATCTACACCGTTGGCCAAGCTTCTAATTTTTGTCTTAATTTCATCTGTTATGTGAGGAATCACCTGGACCGTTTCGCCCAGGTACTGACCTCTCCTTTCTTTCTGGATCACCGCATCGTAAATCTGGCCGGTAGTAAAATTGTTTTTTTGACGCAAAACAGCGTGGGTGAAACGTTCATAATGACCAAGATCCAGGTCTGTTTCAGCTCCGTCGTCAGTGACAAAAACCTCGCCGTGCTGAAAAGGGTTCATAGTGCCGGGATCGACGTTGATGTAAGGGTCCATCTTGAGCAGGGTCACAGTGAGCCCACGACACTCCATCAAGGCGCCGATGCAGGCCGCAGACAGGCCCTTACCTAACGAAGACAAAACTCCACCGGTAACAAATATAAATTTGGTGCTTTTATACATGTGTCCTCCAAAAAACCGGGGGGAAGCCCTAAATTTGTGTTCGTAATTACTTACTCCATATCCCCAGATCCTGGGGCGCTCAAAAATCTCGCGTCATGCTTGTATCACAGGTCGGAGCCCGTAAGTATTTTATAAATATTTAAATACTTGTTCGAGGTATTACTAACTACATCCGCTGGAAGTCCAGGGGCTGGAGGCTTCTTATCCCAGTTCAGATTCTCCAGATAGTCCCTAACGTATTGTTTGTCCAGCGAAGGCGGTGACATGCCGACCAGATATTGGTCCATGGGCCAAAAGCGTGAAGAGTCCGGAGTCAAAATCTCATCCACTATGGCCAGATCGCCATCTATTACTCCAAATTCAAATTTAGTGTCAGCAATGATGATTCCTCGTTTCTCAGCCCAGGACGCTCCGAATCTGTAGATTTCAAGTGTCTTTTCTCGTAACCATTTTGAGGTTTCCGACCCCAGGAGGTTCACCACTTTGTCGAAAGATATATTTTGATCGTGTTCCCCGATCTCAGCTTTTGTAGAAGGAGTGAATACCGGTTCAGGGAGTTTTTCAGCCTGTTTCAACCCTTTTGGCAGGCGAATCCCGCTTATTGAGCCGGTAGAGTTGTACTCAGCCCACCCACTCCCAATTATATAGCCCCTTGCAATACACTCAACGGGGAAGACGGACGCCTTTTTGACCAGCATACTTCTACCTTTGAGTTGTTTAGAATACTTGGCGAGTTCGACGGGATACTGATTAATGTTATCGGTGATGAGGTGGTTTTGCGCTATATGGTTGGTTTTTTTCATCCAGAATACACTCAATTGATTTAGGACCTCTCCTTTGTGGGGAATTGGATCAGGTAGAACAACGTCAAAAGCCGACAGTCGGTCAGTTGAAACAATCACCAACTTACCTTCAATTTTATAAATGTCTCTGACCTTTCCACGTCCGACAAGAGATAGGTCCGTGAAATCAGTTTCGGTCATGGTTTCTACGCCCATTGGTATTTTCCTCTCTGATATGCGGCTTTTCGTGTAATAAAATTGACTTGATTGAAAGCGGTTGTAAATTATCACCGGAGGTTGGATCATGCAATCAAGTTTAGAGGAAAAAGAAACTTTAACAAAAGGCCCCTGTCATGACTGCAAAATGTGCCAAAATTGCTCTGAATCCCGCTGCCGACTTTGCCTTAACGCGAAAAGCGCAAATAAAAGGGGAAAACTTTCATTCGATGAACAGATAGAGCTTTATAATCGCCTAAATCCTGATATGTGCAGAATTTCGGAATAGAAAGCAAATCAAAGCCGGGCGCAGTAATGTTCTCGGGAAGTAATGAATGTAAACCTTATCGATGGAAATAGAAGTCCGCACATTTTCAGATTTAGTTTCAGCTTTGGGAATTAATTCGGATTCCCGGTGTATTGC
>JACWAG010000084.1 GCA_014874425.1 Syntrophaceae bacterium
GGCGCCAGGAACACCATAGCTAAACATGTTCCGCGAGAACAAAGCCTGAGCGCCGGTCGAACTAAAGATATGAGGCATTTATTAGTGGTCGTCATTTTGATTGTCTATTCCGAGGTTACGCCCAATTCCCTGTCCCAATATGCGTTCGCTGTAGCAACCAGTTCTTCAGTTGAACAGATGTCCCGCTCGACAGCCTCCAACGTGTCGGTCGCGACCCTACCCTCTGACGCCAATTGATGTCCCGCAGCCCTTATCGCATCCAGGACCCCCTTGACTCTTTCGGGGTATTTCTTGGTTAAAAGAACAGAGAATATTGCGGGTCTCAACAAAATTCCACAACATTCTGAATGAAAATTCTCACAAATTCTCTCGAAGTGTAAAACCAGAGGATCAAAATTCCTAAGCCCCGGATAACCACAAACAGCTATGAGAAACATTTTCTTGGGGAAATCCCAGCGCAAGGGGTGTCGGACTTGGCCTGCTTCGATATCGAAATGAGGGTCCATGAATGTTACCAGCCGGTCAATAACCTTTTTTGCCAGACCGGGCATTCCGTCAATGTACAGTGGGGTGGCCAGCGCCAACATGTCAGAGACCTTGATTCTTTCTGTCAACTGATCCATGTCGTCATCATAAATACATTTTCCTGGTGTTTTTGCGTAACATGAAAAGCAACCTATGCACGGGTTAATTTTCTTTCGCGCCAGGTGGACAATATCTATTGTGGCTCCAGCTTCTTTGGCCCCAACGAGAAAAGGTGTGAGAACAATCTGAGTGTTTCCTGACTGCATTCTCGGAGAGGCGTTTATCACTAGGATCTTCATTTTCGCTCCTGCTCGTTATTGATGGTGTGTTAGAATTATGTCATATCAATTTAGCTCTTAAAACCACTAAAGAGAAACAATGTTGCAAAAAACGCCGGATGGAATTAGTGGTAAACGATAATGCTCAAGTGAGTGAGGTCCTGCAAATGGCTGGAAAGAAATTTCTGAATCCTAAATCTAAAATAGTCATATGTTTGGCCGGTATCCTGATCCTGGGCTATTTTGTACATACGCCCCTCTATGAGGCAATTTTCTTGAATGGCCCTTGGGACAACATGCTTGTTGGTAGGCTAGTTGTCATGATCGCATTTGTGTACCTGTTGGCGCAGAGCTTGAGAGAATTGTCAAAGCGGGACTCTACCTGAGAAAGCGTTTCAACATGAATTTGGACGTCAAAGTTATGTCATTTCAGACATTAGTAGGCACGCTTCAAATCGTTTTATTCATTAATTAATTCAACAAGATATTATCCTAGCTAAAAAACCTGTCTTGACTCTGTTTATCCCTCCTGATTTACTCTGATAGAGGCTTATCATGCCTCATTTATCCTCCGTTCCATTTTGCTTTTTTTCCAAGCTGAACTGTTTTCCAAAGGAGAAAGCGTCATGACAATCTCACGCCGGGAATTTCTCTTGATCTCAGGCGCAGTTGGCGCAGGGCTGGCCCTTTCAAAACTAGGAATCGACACAGGTCCGGTGAAGGCCTATGCCGACGAATTGAAGAAAGTCGACAAGGTTAAATCAGCCAGGCAAACAACTACAATTTGCCCATACTGCGCTGTAGGTTGTGGCCTGATCTGCAGCGCCGATATCAAGGCAGGGAAGATATTAAATATCGAGGGTGACCCTGATCATCCGATTAATGAAGGCTCGTTATGCTCAAAGGGCGCTAGCCTTTTCCAGACAACAGCGAACAATCCTAACAGACTGCAAAAAGTCCTTTATCGGGCGCCCCATAGCGATAAGTGGCAGGAAAAGTCGTGGGAATGGGCCATCACAGAGATAGCCAAACGTGTAAAATCAACAAGGGACAATAATTTTATCGAAAAGAACTCTAAGGGAGAACCTGTAAATAGGGTCGAAGCTATAGCTCATATTGGAAGCGCAGCTCTGGACAATGAAGAGCTTTGGCCCCTCCAGGCTATGATGAGGGCTTTAGGCCTGGTTTACATTGAACATCAGGCCCGCATATGACACAGCGCCACAGTACAGGCTCTGGCAGAGTCTTTTGGGCGCGGCGCAATGACGAATCATTGGATTGACCTCAAAAACAGTGATTGTATTCTTGTTATGGGCAGCAACGCTGCCGCAAACCATCCTATCTCCATGAAATGGGTCCAGAAAGCCAAGAACAAAGGAGCGACCCTGATATCGGTCGACCCGAGGTTTACCCAAACATCAGCAAAAGCCGATATATATGCTCCTTTACGATCTGGGACCGACATTCCCTTCCTCGGGGGAATGATCAAATACATACTGGATAACGATAAGTATTTCAAAGAATCCATGGTGAATTATACAAACGCCTCTTTCATCGTTGGCCCCAAGTATGATTTCAAAGATGGGCTGTTTTCGGGTTATGATCCCAAAACCCGAACATATGACAAAAGTTTCTGGGCCTTTGAAAAGGACCCGGACGGCAAGGTAAAGCGTGATAATACCCTCCAGGACCCGAGATGCGTTTTCCAGTTGCTGAAAAAGCACTATTCCAGATACACGCCTGAAACCGTTTCTTCAATTTCCGGCACACCTGTTCCG
Organism: Syntrophaceae bacterium; assembly: GCA_014874425.1. Lineage (GTDB taxonomy): Bacteria > Desulfobacterota > Desulfomonilia > Desulfomonilales > Desulfomonilaceae > CAJBEZ01. Next base: position 2,582 of record JACWAG010000084.1, read on the forward strand.
GAATTGATTAAAGTCTACGAAGCCTATTCTTCCACAGGGACCAGAGACAAAGCTGGCACTATTATGTACGCGATGGGTTGGACCCAACACACGGTTGGGGTCCAAAACATCCGGTCAATGTGTATAATTCAGCTTCTTTTGGGGAACATGGGAATTCCAGGTGGTGGAGTAAACGCTTTACGAGGGGAATCCAATGTTCAGGGATCTACGGACGCTGGACTGCTCTTCCACATTTTACCAGGTTATCTGGCCTATCCCAGGGCCAATCTAGCCAATCTTGAAACATACCTTAAGGCTATAACTCCAACTACCAAAGACCCCATGTCGGCCAACTGGCCGCAAAATCTGCCGAAATACTTCGTCAGCCTAATGAAGTCTTTCTGGGGTGACAAAGCGACAAAGGAAAATCAGTTTGGTTATGGATGGCTTCCTAAGCTGGATGTTGGCCAAAATTGCTCCTGGTTAAATCTCTTCAACGCCATGTACGATGGAAAGATTAAGGGATTTTTCGCGTGGGGTCAGAACCCCGCCTGCTCCGGGGCAAACGCTAACAAAATTCGACAAGGTTTAACCAAACTTGACTGGATGGTAAACCTGAACATTTTTGACAATGAGACAGGATCCTTCTGGAAGGGCCCAGGAATGGATCCCAAGAATATTAAAACAGAAGTCTTCATGTTGCCAGTGGCGGCGTCAGTCGAAAAGGAAGGGAGTATCACCAACAGTGGCAGATGGGCTCAATGGAGGTACAAAGCTGTAGACCCACCGGGCATGGCCAAACCCGATGGTGACATCATGGTTGAGCTGTTCGATACAATCAGGGGGCTTTACAAAAAAGGCGGAAAATTCCCCGAACCCATTCTAAACTTAAAATGGGATTACGTTGGCGATAAAGGTCACTTCGATCCTCACAAGGTAGCTAAAGAAATCAATGGTTATTTCTTGAAGGATGTCAAGATAGGCGATGTGGATTACAAAAAGGGCACATTAGTGCCCGGTTTTGCCCTGCTTCAGGCCGACGGTAGCACATCCTCAGGTGATTGGATTTATTGCCAGAGTTACAATGCCCAAGGCAATAACATGGCGCTACGCAAGAAGGACGACCCGACTGGTTTGGGGCTATATCCTCAGTGGTCTTGGGCATGGCCGGTAAACCGGCGCATTATTTACAACCGCGCTGCCGTGGACCTTAATGGCCAGCCGTGGAACCCAAAGAAACCGGTAATTAAATGGGTACAAGGTCAGGAAGTTGATGGAAAGAAACAGCCTGGAAAGTGGGTTGGCGATATTCCTGACGGGCCTTGGCCCCCGATGAGTGAGGCCGGTGGCAAGTATCCATTCATCATGAAACCGGATGGACTTGGCGCAATATTCGGCTCAGGGTTGGCTGATGGTCCATTCCCTGAGCATTATGAACCTTTGGAATGCCCCGTTCCTAAGAATACTCTGTCCTCCCAGTTTGTTAACCCGACAATAACAATATTCTCTGGATCTATGGACAAACACCTTACTTGTGATCCTCGATTTCCGTTTGTGGGGACCACATATCGTGTCACGGAACATTGGCAAACAGGTATTATGACCCGCTGGCAACCATGGCTGGTTGAAGCCGAGCCTCAGATGTTCGTGGAAATGAGCGAGGAACTCTCAAAACTTCGTGGAATCAAAAATGGAGAGAAGGTAAAAGTGTCTTCGGTGCGGGGCGAAGTTGGGGCTGTCGCGATTGTGACCACACGGTTCAAGCCGTTCAAGATAGGCGATTTAACTGTCCATCAAGTCGGTATGCCGTGGTGTTTTGGATGGATGGTCCCAAAGGATGGCGGAGAGAGCGCAAACCTGCTTACTCCTAACGTCGGAGATCCAAACACAAATATTCCTGAATCAAAGGCATTTATGGTCAACATAACTAGAATAGAAGGAGGTAAGTAAAATGTCTGAAGGATATTCAATTCTTGTAGACACCTCCAAATGCACCGCATGCCGCGGATGTCAAATAGCGTGCAAGCAGTGGAACGGTCTACCTGCAACACATACCAAAAACGAGGGGACCCACGAAAACCCGATGGACCTTTCCGCTGACACGTGGAAAATCGTCAGGTTCTCTGAAGGGCCTTCCAAGGACGGCAACCCCTTCTGGCATTTTTTTTCGGAACAGTGTAGGCACTGTCTGTCCCCCGGATGCATGGCTGAAGCCGAAAACGATGAAATAATACAGGATGAAAATACGGGAGCTGTAATTTTTACCCCAAAGACAAAGGATCTAAATTACAAGGCCACCCGCGATGGCTGTCCCTTTGATATTCCCCGTCAAGACCCAAAAACCAAACAACTCTTCAAGTGTACAATGTGTTTTGACAGGATCACAAACGACATGATTCCTGCATGTGTGAAATCATGTCCCACAGGCGCAATGGTATTTGGAGAAAGGCCAAAGATCCTTGAGATGGTCAAGGCTAGAGTTGAAGAATTATCCAGGAAATTTCCCAAAGCTATGGCAATAAATCCTGAAGATGTAAGAGTCATTTATATTGTTAATGACGATCCTAAGAAATACTGGAAGCTGGCGGCAGGTAAATAGCCTGAAGTGAATCATTGGTTATTCCCCGAAAGGAATTTGAAGCCCCGAACGTCATTTAGACCACTGGGGCTTTTTTTTTCGGAGTTTCCGGGATATTATCCTAAGATTCAAAAAGACCTTGGAACACCCAACTCAAATTAGGAGGGACAAGATGGTCTCAGATGAGACTCATAATAAAACAGCAAAATCGATTAAAGATTCATTGGATTGGATTAAGAAAGGGATCCCGCAGTTGACCGGTGTTGTGGAAGCTTTTGCGGAACTCCTGGTGGCGAAATCTATTGCTAAATCCCAGATCTCAACTCCGGGTTTCTCAAATGTTGAAATAGACGTGGCCAGGTTCTCCCAAGGTGTACCCGTTTTGGACGATAGGAAAATCGAAGTGGACAGGGATTCATTCCGGACGGTAGCGCTTCTACTCATCCCGGCGATAAAAAAGGGGTTTCCAAAGATAGATGTCGATCTCAACCGCCTGGAGTCTTTTGTCGCAAATGACGAAACCGCAATGGAACAATTGCGACCTGCCCTTGAATCGGGTTCCGCTACAATTCTCGGTGACATGGCGGTCAAGCTGGGCATATCTCCGGAAATTCTGCAATTCGTTTGTTCCGAACTGGCAAAACCGTTCGCAGAGAAAGCAGAGGAAGCAATAGCGCCGATGATTGAAGGCCTGAACTGGCTCAAGGGGTACTGTCCTGTTTGTGGCGCCTGGCCAACTGTGAGTGTTTTGAAAGGTAATGAGGGTCGTAGATTCTTGAATTGCTCCGTGTGTGGTCATGAATGGAACTATATGCGGACTCAATGCCATTTTTGCGAGAATAACGATACTACGAAGCAGGAAATTATTTTTTCTGAGGACAGGAAATTTGAGTATGCGGAACTATGTCACTCTTGCAAGAAATATATAGTTGGGCTGGACACCAGAAATTTAATAAGTCCTCCGCATCCATCCACAGCGCCTATCGGATTGATTTATCTGGATGTATTGGCCCAGGAGAGAGGTTTCACTCCCGGCGCGACTGTTTCGATGTTCAGGGACTTGACGTTCTAAACTTGCCACTCAAGACACTAATGATGAAATTCCGTAGAACTTGAATAGTTTTTACAAGACGTATATAAAATAGAGTTGGCTTTATGAGGATCATTTCCGGCAGACTAAAGGGCCTGAGACTAGCTCTCCCTGCAAAGGCAAAAATTAGACCTACCGCAGAACGAGTCAGAGAGGCCCTTTTTAGCGCTTTAGGATCAGCGGTTTGTGGAGTGGACGCGCTTGATCTCTTTGCAGGGACCGGTTCTCTGGGGCTCGAGGCTTTGAGCCGTGGAGCTGGCTCAGTGACCATGGTCGAAAAAGATTTAAGATTGGCTCGGAATCTCACTGGGTTCTGCGCTGGTCTCAAAATGTTCGACAGAGTAAAAGTGTTGAACATGGACGCAGGCAAGTCCGTGGATTACCTGTCGTATGGGCGTGTAAAATTTGGTCTGATTTTCCTGGACCCACCCTACGATAGCGACTGGATATCGAGATTGGCGCTGGACGCGTCATTTCTGGGTCTGTTATCTCCCGGGGGGCTTATAGTTGTAGAGAGAACTGTTTTGTCAAAAGACATTCAAGATTTTGAAGGTCAAGGATTAGAAACTGTTTTCTCTAGAAAATACGGGGCCACCATGCTGGAGATATTTACATCCGTTAACTCGGAGTCGAGTTTAAATTTGGGGTCTTATTAAAGCTATGAGCAAAAGGATCGCAATTTATCCAGGGACTTTTGATCCCTTTCACAATGGGCATCTGGAAATAATCCGTCGTGCTTTGGGCGCGTTTGATCAAATCGTCGTCGCTTTAGGGATGAATCCCGAAAAGGAAACCCTGTTCTCACTTGAAGAACGCATGGACATGATCAAAAATAGTGTAAACGGTGATCAGCGAATTCAGAGCGATTGTTTTGAGGGGCTTCTGGTCAGATATGCGGAAAAAAAGAAAGCATGCGCAATAATTAGAGGCTTGAGGGCTGTTTCCGATTTTGAGTACGAATTCCAGTTGGCGCTGATGAACCGCAAACTGAGCCGTAAGATTGAAACTTACTTTCTCATGACCGCTCACAGATATCTTTATGTAAGTTCGAGAATAATAAAGGCTACTGTCTATGCCGGGGGATCACCGGAGGGTTTGGTGCCCGATTATGTGCTCAATGTCCTCCGGAACAAATTTCCGATGATCAAAACTCCCCACGGCACGACAAGAAAATGTAGGAGTTGATATGAAAACAGTTTTATCGGAGAGGGCAGCGCAACTAAAACCATCGGCTACTCTGGCGATATCAGCCAAAGAGAAGGAACTTAAAAGTCAGGGAATAGATGTAATCGGATTTGGCGCTGGAGAGCCTGATTTTCCTACACCTCCCAGGATTCGTGAGGCAGGCAAAAGGTCTCTTGATCGTGGAGAAACGTTCTATACACCGGTAGGTGGAACATTAGAACTTAGGAAGGCTGTAGCGCACAGGTTCCTCGAAGATTATGAACTGGAATACAGGCCTGAGAATATCGTTGTCTCCTGCGGAGCTAAGCACAGTTTATATAACATCTTTCAGGCGATTGCCGGCCCGGGGGATGAAGTTATTTGTGTGGCCCCGTACTGGGTTTCATATCCTGAGATGGTGGCCCTTGCCGGGGCAAAGCCGGTAATTGTCGAAACCTCCGAGAAAAACCTGTTCGAACCTGATGTCGAAACCATCGCATCCAGGATAACCTCTTCGACCAAGGCGATTATTCTTAACTACCCATCCAACCCATCCGGCACGATGTATTCTGAAAAGTTTCTTGGACAGCTTGCCAGCCTGGTTTCAGACAGGGACTTATTGGTTATCTCCGACGAAATCTACGATAAACTTCTTTTTGACGGTAAAACGTACACTCCGTTTGCGACCTTTCCTGGAATGAAATCCAGAACAATCACGGTCAATGGGGTTTCGAAGACCTATGCGATGACTGGACTTCGAATAGGCTATTTGGCTACAGACAACCTGGAAATCGTGAAGGCCACGACCAACATTCAGAGCCAGTCCACTTCAAATCCCAGCAACACGGCTCAAGCCGCCGCAGTGGAGGCCCTTTCCGGCCCACAATCGGAAGTTTCTGAAATGCGCCGGATTTTTGAACGTAGAAGGAACCTCATTGTTGATCTTGTGAATCAAATACCGGGACTCTCGGTGCTAAAACCGGATGGAGCGTTTTACGCTTTTGTTAATGTTTCCAAGTTTATCGGCAAATCCGGTGTCTCCAGTTCCATCGATTTTGCGAGTTATCTGTTGGAGAAACACCACGTCGCATGCGTTCCTGGAGCGCCTTTTGGCTCTGATGATCATGTTCGTCTTTCTTTCGCCACAAAGGAAGAGATCATCTCTGAAGGAATGAGAAGAATCAAACTGGCTTGCTCTGAGCTTTGAGATGTTTAATGAACAGCCTCTAATTTTACTAACCAATGACGACGGGATCCACGCCGAAGGTTTGCGCAGTCTGAGAGCTTTCGCTCAGACTCTTGGTGAAGTTATAGTCGCCGCGCCCAATACGGAACAGAGCGCTGTTGGCCATTCAATCACGCTTTATGATCCCATCAAGGCGCATGAAGTGTACGATAACGGGGTTTTTTATGGATACGCGATAGGCGGTACACCCGCTGATTCAGTAAAACTGGCGATTCACTATTTGTTGCCCCGAAGACCCGATCTTGTGATTTCCGGAATAAACAACGGGGCCAACCTTGGAATCAACGTTTTGTATTCAGGGACCGTTTCCGCCGCTACAGAAGCGGCGATATTGGGAACACCAGCGATAGCGGTTTCAATTGCAGCCAAGAAAAATCCGCCATTTGAGAGGACCTTTCCCTTCCTCAAAAAAATTGCTCTATGGGTCCTAAAGAACAATCTTCCGGAAGGTGTCGCTCTCAATGTTAACGTACCCGCAAGGCCTCTGGATCAGATCAAGGGAATTAAAATTACCCGGCAGTCACTCTCTCGGTTCCATGAAACATTTGAGCGGAGGGAGGACCCAAGAGGTGACTTCTACTACTGGCTTTCCGGTGAATCAACGCCCGACGAAGAGGAAGATGGCGTTGACATCGCCGCTCTGCGCGATGGATATGTATCAGTAACTCCGCTATTTTACGATCTTACCGCTCACAAGCATACAGAAGATTTAGCATGGTCACTAACAAAGAAATAGCTTCTCCGTTCACTCCGGAAGAACTTCATGAGATCGAAACGGCCCTCGGGTACCAATTCAAGGACTCGGATCTTCTTCTGAACGCTCTTACAAGGAGAAGTTTCTGGCATGAGAACCGTACAACATGCAGTGAAAACAATGAACGCATGGAGTTCCTGGGGGACTCAGTCCTGAACTTGATCATTGCGCATATACTGTACATGTGGTTTCCCGACGATGAAGAAGGTGAACTCCAGAAAAAGAGGGCCAGCCTTGTAAAACAAAACGCTTTGGCAAGAATAATGCGACGCCTGGGTCTAGCCGGGTTTATAAGGATGGGCAAAGGAGATGAACGCTCCGGTTGTCGTGAAAGGAGTTCAATTCTGGCTGACACGGTTGAGGCTATAATCGCTGCGGTTTTTCTGGATGGTGGGTATTATTGCGCCGAAAAATTCATCAGCGCCCATTTCAGATATTTGTTGGATGAGCTGGAGAATTCTCGAGTTTTTGAAGATTCAAAGAGCATGCTTCAAGAAAAATCACAGGCATTGATCGGAATAACGCCTGTATATGTTTTGCTCGAAGAGACCGGCGCTGAACACGACAGGATATTCCGAATGGGAGTATACATTGGAGACTCACTTGCCGCTGAAGGTGAAGGACAAAACAAGAAAGAAGCCGCCCAATCCGCAGCCGGCCTAGCGCTTTCATCTTTTAACTGGCCAGACACTGTCGACAAACAAAAAATCACTTAACACCGAACACTCTTTTCAACCGGCCTATGTTCAGACATCCACTTCAAGCTTTGTGGAGAAAGGATCAAACAGTGCGAGATGAGATCAGTAGACGGGAGATTATTGGCGGGATTGGGGCATTGGGAGCTTTGGGCGTTTTGTCCGGCGCATTGCCTACGGAAGCCGTGGCTTCTTCCTTACCGTCCCATGGTTCGGTAAACCTGCTGGAATTACCAGCGCTTCCGTATCCTGAAGACGCTCTGGAACCAGTAATTGATAAGGAGACGGTAAAGATTCACCATGACAAACATTTTGCCGCTTACGTAGCAGGGCTTAACAAGACCCTCAAGGATATTGAAAAGGCCCGTAATACCGGTGACTTTGAACACATTAAGGCAATGAGCAGAGACCTGGCTTTCAATGCTTCAGGTGTCATACTCCATTGGATTTATTTCAGCACTATCGGGCCAAAGGCCGGCGGGGTTCCGACAGGGAAAGTCGGAGAACTCATCAAGCGTGATTTCGGCTCCTTCGAAACCTTCTGGAAACAGTTCTCCGCAGCGTCTAAAAATGTGGAAGCTTCCGGTTGGGGTATTCTGGCATGGGAACCTTTCAGTAAAAAACTATCCATTCTTGAAGCTGAAAAACACCAGAACTTGACCAGTTGGGGAGTCATGCCCTTGATGGTTTGTGATGTCTGGGAGCACGCTTATTATCTCAAATATCAAAATCGGCGGGCGGATTATGTTGACAATTTCGCCAAAATAATTGACTGGAACAAAGTGGAAGATCGGTTCACAACCTATTGTGAGATGAAATAGATAACACCGTTCATTGAAACCCAATAGGCATTTAGAGGTCATACAAATAATTAGAGGTATGGTTTCCCTTTAAGCTTCAAGGCTGTGGGAAAAGAGGAGGGATCATTTTGGAAATGTTTGTATCGGAGTGGAACCATTATGGCACATGATAATAAACTGGCGTACGCCGCCAAAGTGGCCCTTGTTTCTATTTCGCTGACCTTGCCGGCCCTCGATCCGACGATGGTCGTGGCTTCTGATGGTATTCATGCAATAGTCGTCGCAACGGAAAACGGCCTCATGGACGTGGCTGTGACCGAGTCAAAAAGTGGCGTCGGTGTCAATGCGGGCGATCTCAAAGGAAACACTGAACTGGCCCAGATGGGCATGGACGCCTTTTCATCGCTTGACGCTTCCATCCGGGGTGTTCATGCGCTGGTCGCCGCAGCGGAAGGTGGCCTCGTCGACCGGGTTATAACCCTTTTGAAAAGTGGTCTTGATGTGAACGCTCGGGATTATGCGGGAGACACAGCCCTATACCGGGCCAGCCTGTCTGGCCACGCTGACGTCGTCAAGGCCCTGCTTGAACACGGGGCAATTCCAGACGCTACTGCCAGCGGGGGGCGAACTCCACTTATGGCCGCGGCCGAAAATGGTAGCCTCGACTCCGGACAATTGCTTCTAGCGAGTGGAGCGAATGTCAATTTGACAGACAGAAAGGGCGCTACAGCGCTTATCTACGCGGCTGAGAATGGTCATCTTGAAATCGCTCGTCTGTTGCTGTCCAAGGGCGCTAACGTCAACGCCGCAGACCATACAGGGGCCACGGCGCTGCTTAAGGCAGCCAAAAGCGGTCATCTTGAAATCGCTCGTCTACTGTTAGCCAATGGGGCCAATGTAAACGCCACCGACAAAAAGTGGCGTACTCCACTTTTGGAGGCGGCTTACCACAGCAATTTGGCGATTATGCGTTTGCTGATTGACAAAGGCGCTAACGTCAACGCCGCAGACATGGATGACGGCGCCACTCCATTAATTGTGATCATGCGACATCAAAGCTCAGGATACATTGACATTGCCAAGCTATTGATCGACAAAGGCGCTGATTTAAACGCTCAAGCAAGAGACGGGTATACCGCGTTACATGATGCGGCCGCCAAGGGTAATAACGTGGAGGTGGAGCTTTTACTTGATCATGGAGCTGACCCGCGCATACAGGGGCTCAATGGCAGGACTCCCTACCTGGTGGCCCTTTCAAGGGGACATAGAGATACCGCCGCATTGATCGAGAAGCGAACGACCCGCAAGAAGCGTTGATGAGTATGTATAATATTTCGACCGCAAAACAAATAAACTGGAAGTTTTTTAAAGGAGCCAATCATGTCAATGGATCGTCATAAACTTGTAAGGACCAGCGCATGGTCAATTATCTCAATCTTGCTCGTTTTTGTTATTGCCCAGACAGGATTTGCGAAGACCGAGGGAGATGTGAACATTCTTGTCGCTTCTGCGGAGGGTGGCCTTGTGGCGGAGACGCAGCGGATCTTGAAGAGCGGTGTCGACGTCAACGCTCGGGATAGCGGCGGGTATACAGCTTTATGCCAAGCTAGCGGTAACGGACATGTGGAAGTAGCGAAACTCCTTCTGGACCATGGGGCGAAAGCAGACATTACCGATAGGTCAGGCTGGACACCCCTGATGTACGCGGCTAAAGGCGGTCATCTGGAAATTTCGCACATGCTGCTGGAGAAGGGCGCAAATATCAACGCTGCGGATAAAACGGGAGAAACCCCGCTGATATACGCCTCGGTAAGTGGTCATTGTGGGGTCGTCAAGCTGTTGGTGGACAAAGGCGCGGATGTTAACGCTTCAGATAAGATTGGAAAATCCCCTCTGATGTACGCCGCCGAAAATGGTCACCTGGAAATCGTCAAGCTACTTGTTGCGAAAGGCGCGGAGGTTGACAGTCCAGACACAGGAGGTTTCACGGCTTTGGATGCGGCGATCGCTAATGGACAACTGGAAACATCTCTGTTTCTTACGACCAAAGTTAAAAATGTCAACGATTCGGATAAAGACGGTTGGACCCCATTGATGCTGGCTTCGCAGAACAGTAATTTCACTGATCTTGCAAACGCGCTCATCGAGAAGGGCGCGGAAGTCAATGCCCGGAGGAATGATGGCTACACTGCGCTGCATGTGGCCGCGGCCAACGGAAATAACGCTGGAGTGCGCTCGCTGCTAAACCACGGAGCAGACATGTCAATTAAGGACAACGA
>JACWAG010000085.1 GCA_014874425.1 Syntrophaceae bacterium
AAATGCGGCGTGGTGATCGTGGCTATAGGGGCCCAAGCGCTTAAACCTGAAGGTTTGTTCAACTACGACGGGAAAAAGGTCATCACTCATTTAGAACTGGAATCCAGGCTCAATCAAGGGACTGTTGACGCAAAGAATATTGCTATTATCCAATGCGTAGGATCCCGGTGCAAGGAGCGAACTTACTGCTCCCGGATCTGCTGTATGACCGCCGTAAAGAACGCTATACTGATCAAGGAATCTTCTCCAGACACCAAGATAACCATCTTTTATCGTGACATGCAAATGTATGGTGTGGAAAACGAAGAGATGTTCCGCAAGTCCAAGAAATTAGGTGTTCGTTACGTTACGTATGACCCAAAACGGCCACCAACATTTGATGGAGAGGCGGTAAGCGTATATCACATGAGGATGGGACGGGAGATGATTACTCCGGTCGATCTTCTCGTGCTATCTACCCCACTGATTGCCCAGGATGACGCGTCTGAAATTTCTACCATGCTTAAAGTCCCGATAAATGAGAATGGGTTTTTCCTTGAAGGTCATGTGAAACTCAAACCACTCGATTTCGCGACCGACGGAGTTTATCTTTGCGGTAACGCTCGGTTCCCGTCCACAATTCGGGAAGCTATTTCTCAGGGACTTGGGGCCGCTTCCAGGGCTGCAGGCGTTCTTTCTAAGGAAGCGCTCTTTACGAGTGGAATTGTCGCGGACATAAATCCCGATACCTGTTGTGGCTGTTTGGGCTGCCTACAGGTTTGCCCGTACGGCGCCATCAACTTTATTGAAAACAGAGGTGTGTGTCAGGTCAACAAGGTCCTTTGCAAGGGATGTGGAGGATGCGCGGCGACGTGTCCTTCCGGAAGCGCCAGACTTGACGGTTTTTCAAATCAACAGATATACGCTCAAATAGAACAGGCGCTGGCGGGCTAGAACGGAGTTTTTTTCAGTGCCCAGATTCCATTGTAGATCGTCTTGTCATTCACACTGAGGAATAGATATGTCTGAGAGTCAATTTGAACCCAAAATTGTCGGTTTCCTTTGTAATTGGTGCGCTTACGCGGGCGCCGATCTGGCTGGTGTAAGCAGACTCCAATATCCGCCGAACCTTAGAACCATCAGGACCCTGTGTTCAGCTACCGTCGGACCTCACCAAATACTCAAGGCGTTCCAGAAGGGCGCTGACGGCGTTTTTGTAGGCGGTTGACACATCGGTGATTGTCATTACCTGTATGGTAATTATATGACAGTAAAGAGAATGGGGTTCATGAAGAAACTCCTTGAGTTTTCAGGAATAGATCCCGAGCGACTCGTTCTCAAGTGGGTCTCGTCGGCTGAAGGTCCGAGATTTGCCAATGTTGTAACAGAATTTGTCGAAAAGATCAGACAACTTGGACCATCTCCTTTACGGCCCAAAAGGTTTGAAGAACAGACCATGACGGAAAAGGCGTCTTAAAAATATTTCTTAACAGATCTAATTCCGGTTTTTTGGGATAACCCGATGATTGAACAAGTAAAAGAACACGTTAAAAGCTTACTGGCAAGTGGCGCGATCGCCGGATTTCTTGGTCTTAGAAACGATGATGGAGTTGTCACACCGTTTCTTTTTCAACGAGCGGAAGAACTTGATACTGTTCTTTCTCTTGGAGACTTGGATACCCTCGGCTCCGCTAGATATCCTATGGCCAAACTGGCTATGCGCCTGATCCAGAATTCCCCAGAGGACATTGTTTACGGAGTGCTGGTCCGAGGATGTGACGAGAGGGCACTGAACGAACTAAAACGATGGAACCAACTAGGGACCGCTGATAGGTTGGTAAAGGTTGGGATAGCTTGTCCTGAAGAACTTGCTAAGAAGCACGAGTGCCGAAAACCTTTCCCGGATCAGTTTGTGGCGGGAGAAAAGGTTTCGCCGCAGCCGAACAATACAGTTAAGGAAATTTTGGCCAAAGACTTGGATTCCAGACTAGCTTACTGGCTAGGTGAATTCAATCGTTGCATTAAATGTTACGGATGCCGGGACATCTGTCCAGTTTGCTTTTGCAATGTATGCACGTTGAAAGACGACGATTTGGTTAAAACTGGAGACCTGCCGCCAGAAAACCCTATGTTCCATCTAACCAGGGCTGTTCATATGGCTGGGCGCTGTATCGATTGTAACCTTTGTACCGAAGTTTGCCCTGCGGACATTCCACTTAGAACTCTTTACAAAAGAGTTGCCGAAATCATTACCGATGAATTTGGATACGTCACAGGTGAACCTGGCGATGGTAAGTCACCTCTAAATATTCTTGGACCGGACCCGGGACATACGGCAGCCAATGATTGATCTTAGCCTCTTTAAGGCGTAAGGGAGATTGCGTTATGCTCACGGTTGAAAACACGGTTCTGATCGTAATCGATATGCAGGAGAAGCTTGCCAAGGCTATGCACGATCGTGAGAATCTGGCTAAGAGAGCGACCCAGATGGTTAACGGCGCAAAAGTCCTTGGCATTCCTGTGATATGGACGGAGCAAAACCCCAACGGTCTTGGTTCCACCCTTCCCGAAATTAG
>JACWAG010000086.1 GCA_014874425.1 Syntrophaceae bacterium
CCTAAAAAACTTATGATGTCATAAGTATTTTGCTTGAGATTCACCATCCCCTCGCCAATCTGTTCAACGAAGCCTGGCCCCTCAATCCCTTCCAGAATGCTATTATCATCATAGAGGGTGCATTGATCTTGATCCAAGAAACGTTTTGCCGCAGAGGGTATGTTCAAAAGGGTAATACTGTTCCGGAGCTTATTACAGTTGCGAGCGAAGTTACGAATTACCGCCATCCCCGCTCCGTCCAGGTAGCTCAAGCCGCCAAGGTCCAGTTGAATATTTTTCAAGGGCTGGGATTCCAATATTTCCAATAACTCGCTATTTACAGAAACCGCATCCTCCACTGAAACACTGCCAGTAATGTGTATCAGGAGTTCATCAAAAGATTTCTGTTTATATTGAATTTGAAACATGGAACCACCCAGACTCACAAATCCAGATTGCCGGGTTTGCCGACAAGTTGCGCACATTCAATAAGGGTTATGAATTTGCTGTTTCAAAAAAGGCTTTCACAGCTTTTAACGATCGAGTCAAGGGACTTTTGTGAAGACTTTCGAAAAAGATTTTGCCATAACTCTTGGTCACGATTCTGGTATCCATAACGCACAAAGCGCCGTGATCGGTCCTGTTTCTAATCAATCTCCCCAGACCCTGTTTCAAGGCTATTGCGGCCATTGGGACCTGCAACAGAAAAAACGGGTTCTTTCCTTCAGACCTTAACAGTTCAACTCTCGTGGACAGGATCGGATCATCTGGGGGAGCGAAAGGTAACCTATCTATAATGACGCATGATAGCGCCTCTCCTTGAACATCCACCCCTTCCCAGAAAGAAGATGTTCCAAAAAGTACTGCGCCATTATTATTCTTGAACTCTTCAATGAGTTTTGTTTTGGGTTTTGTGCCCTGTAAAAGGAGTGGAAAAGGCAAGGTTCCCCTCAAATTCTGGAAAACCATTTCCATGTTCCTGTTTGAAGTAAACAGTACAAAGGCCCGACCTTTGGTTACCAAAAGAATCTCTCTTATCTTTTCGGTCAAAACCGGGACAAATTCCTTGGAATTAGGTTCAGGAACGGATTCGGGAATGTAAAAAAGTGTCTGTCTTTTGTAGTCAAACGGACTATCCAGGATTTGCTCCCTGGAAGACAAGTTTCCGTTTAATCCAACACTGGACTTGAAATAATTGAAAGACCCACTGGTAGCAAGAGTAGCAGAAGTAAAAACAACCCCTGGAACTTTTTCATACAGCCTCGATCGCAGGGAATCGCCGATCTTAATCGGACAAGCGTGGCCCGCGACCATCCTGTCTCTCTTTTCAACCCAAGTCGCGTAATCATTCCCGGAAAGAGGGCCAAAGATGGTATCTATTTCAACACGAAGATCCTGAGCGCGTTGCGCTACATTCTTGAGTTCTTCACTATGCTTTGAGAGCGCTTCCAACATTGAAAAAATGCTGCTCAGGTTCTGGGACAGATTTGACCTTGCCTCTATGACGCAACTATCGGTGGGGTCTATTCTGATTCTTTGAGCTGGGTTCTCTTCAAAAATCCCAAATAAATTCTTTGCGTGTTCTTCTGACCTCCGCAGCTCCTTCTCAAACTTTTCTTCATTCGTCTCGGCCTGATTAAGTTGAAACCTACAGTCTTTGACAAATTTTCTGATCTTGTAAACGCCAGAATGGAACCCAAAATGTTGAGTCACTGCTTCTTCGAAGGCATGGGCCTCATCTATGATCAACGCGTCGAAACGAGGGATTACCTCCCCACGGCCGCTAGCGCGAACAACCATGTCAGAAGCCAAAAGACTATGGTTAACAACCATCAGCGCGACATCCGAAGCCTTGGACCTCATTTTCTGGATAAAACATCGCTCAAAATCAAAACAGTTTCGGCCCAAGCAAGTCTCGGCAGTTGAACATATTTCAGACCAGAGGGGACTTTCGTCAGGAAGGTTGTCTATCTCGGCCCTATCTCCCTCTCCCCGAATAGATGTGTCCTGATACCACTGAATGATCTTTTCAAGAAGCTTTTCTTCCCATTGTTCATAGAAACTAGGTTGACGAAGGTAATTTTTGAACCTCTGATGACAAATGAAGTTACCTCGCCCCTTCAGAAGGGCCGATTTTAGGCTAGGGAATATAGACTCTCTAACAAAAGGTATATCCTTAAAGAAAAGCTGTTCCTGCAGGTTTTTTGTGCCGGTTGATATAGCGATCTTCTTGTCACTAAGCGCCGCCGCCACCAGGTAAGCCAAAGTTTTTCCCGTCCCGGTAGGAGCTTCAATTATCAACGTATCTTCAGTTAGCAGAGCATCCAGGACGGACTCAGCCATGATGATTTGCTGTTCCCGGAATTCGTACCCCGGAATAGTCCGCGCAACTATTCCATCAGGTCCTAAAATGGCTTTAATTTTGTTTCTCGAAGATTGTTTCGAATTATTCAAGTTATGTATTCCGATCGATCAGGTTTGATGATTGTTTTTTAGGTCCTGGGGTCTATTGCTTGCTGGTCGGATCCGATATTTGAGTTCTATGATATTGAGCCGCCCGTTTTAATATATGGCCGGCCCATTCCTGCGCGCCCAATGCGTGCAGATGCAGATATGTCCCTAACGCATTGTTTCGGAAAATACCATCATAAGCGCCATTGATTCCATGCCCTCGAATCACCTTGAACGCATATGAACTTGAACTGACCTTCTCGGATTGTATATACGAGTAGTGAAACTCGTGTCCTCTGAAAACGGACCCAACGGGGAAGAATGGATTGGGGGCCGCCACTTCCACTGTCATATAACCGTGGCCTTGGGGTGTCCTTTCCAGGACTGTTCCAACATCAAAAACCCCAACCATTGGATAGGTGGTATTATCTATGGTCAATTCTCTGGCCAGATACATCAATCCGCCACATTCAGCATAAACGGGGAGACCAGATTCAACCGCTTCAAATAAAGACCTTTTGAAAACTGTGTTTTTTGCCAAACATTCCGCGTGCGTCTCAGGAAAACCACCACCAATATAAAGAGCATCCAACTTTGGAATAGGTTTGGCTTCAAGCGCCGTAATTTCGACCAGTTTTGCCCCGGTCGCGGTCAGAGCGGACAAGTTTTCCGGGTAATAAAACTGAAAAGCTGAATCTCTCAATACACCAATTTTTAGGTCCGCATGTGTCGGGTCAACTTCAAACGCGGGCCCCGTTGTATAGGCGCAATTAAAAGGGTCAGCAGTATTTGCTATTGCGATTAGTCGATCGAGGTCCAGTGAGCGCTCAA
>JACWAG010000087.1 GCA_014874425.1 Syntrophaceae bacterium
AGGTTGAGATGAACTCATGATGGTCTCATTAGTCATTGATCGTCACTGAACTCCTTGAACCAAAATATTTTAGTTTCTTTTGTTTATCAATATATTGTCATCTGATTTTAATTGGATCGTCTTGATTAGTTTAATGAATCATGATAAACACCCGGCAATTATATATTGCCGACTTTTAGGAGCTTATAATTGGAACTTAAAGCAATTGCTGACTTTTTGTTCGAGGTGGGGATGCTCAAACGCACACCTCGGTCCGGTTTCCAATTTTTGGGTACAGGTAAAGAGACTGTTGCTGAGCATAGCCTGCGTTGCGCGGTCATAGGCTATACCCTGTCTAAAATGTCGGGAACTAGTGATACGTCTAAAATCGTGCTGATGTGTCTTTTTCATGATCTTGTGGAAGCACGGACCGGTGACCTGAATTATGTTAATAAGCGGTACGTGACGGCGGATGAGGAAGCGGCCGTAAAAGACATGACAGCGAATCTGCCTTTCGGGGATGAAATCAGAAGGTTGACAGAAGAATTTAATGCAAGAATGACATTTGAATCCCAACTTGCAAATGACGCCGACCAGATTGAGATGATACTGCAACTCAAAGAGCTTGGGGACCTTGGCAATCCGTATTCTCGGGAATGGATTTTGACTGTGACAAAGAGGCTACGCACAGAAGAGGGCAAACAGTTGTGCCGTAGTATAATGAATACTGATTTTTCCGCATGGTGGTTCAAAGACAAAGAGGATGAATGGCGGATGCACGCCGTGAAACCTGAATTGAGCGAGAAATAGACTTGGAGTATTAAAACTCATGTCCTTTTCGAGGATTTCACCGAAGCATACTGGCTAAAAACTTTATCGAAGGTGGTGAAAGGGTGAAAAACCGAACAACCGGGATTTCAGTTTCAGCGTCCAAACCAAAGATACTCTTGATTGTCACAGTTCTAGTAATACTTTGCTGTGGTTCTTACTGTTTGGCCCAAGCACTGACGGTAAACGGTGACGAGTGGCCTCCAACCGAGGCCTGCGCCCCAGGGGCTTCAGAAGCGTTTAAACAATTTTCGAATTCTTCCAGTCGTATGCTCCGCAATAAAGAAGAACCTAAAAACAAGTACCAGTGGCTTTTCAAACAACATCAGCCACAGCAACCGGATTCAAACGTCGACAGTGTGAAACTCCTCGAAAATTTTGACATGGAAGTCAGAGAAGCCAGAAGGCTATATCTCGCCGGAGAAACTGAGAACGCCGTTCTAAAGTACAGAAACGCAATTGATCAATATGAATTTATTCTTGATGACACACCTGCTGTTCATCCCGTACTGAACGATCTCGAACAAAGATTTTCGGTATTTGAAGAAGTCGCCACAAAAATCCTCGGGCCGATAAGTTCTGACATCAGAAAAGAAGACTCACCCAGGATATTCCATCTTATGGAAAAAAGACGACTAGCGCGTAGAAATCTTGCAATAAAAAAAGCTGGATTGATCGAACCATACGACGTCCCACCACAATTAATCAATCAAGAGGAAGAAATTCTTAACCAGCTTTTGAGATTGAAAGAAAAAAAGGTTTCTGACCAATCACAGGTAACTGAGGACGAACTTCGAAATTCTTTGGTGGAATTGAGACAGAAAATTGGAAAAGCGGCGCCAATTTGGAACCTGTTCAGGAAAGGGCTCCCAGTAACCTTGGCCGATATTCAAACCGAAACGTTGCAACCGCATGAACTTCTAATGGATTTCAACCTGCTTTCAGATCGAATTGTAGTTGGCCTGATATCCAAGGAAAAGGCATTTTACATACAGGCGCCAATTCACAAGACTGAAATTGATAAGGCAATAGTGAACCTTCAGGAAAAACTCAGAGAATATTCTACAGGAGACCAATCGACTTTTATGGGGCACGCGTGGAAAGAACCGTGCCGTCGTGTCTTTAGACACTTAATAGGCAAACTGCCGCAGATTCCTCGCGAAATGACGACCATATTGATTATTCCTGACAGGGCGCTTTGGTATACGCCATTCTCATTGATTCTGGACTCCGAGGACCGCCCGTTTGGTCAGGATAGGCTCATAAGCATGATTCCTTCGGCGGACATACTGAGGGCAATGAGAGTCCACGACAACCACAAACAGAAGTTAACGGCCAAGAATGATCTCCTGGTCTTTGAATCGATCCCATGGGTTACCGAGGAGAGTCTGCGTGAAACCTCTGGAGCGGAAAAGTCACGCAAGAAACCTCTAAACAAACTTACGGAAGGCGAAAAGATCGAAAAACTGATTTTGACGAACAGCGTGTATCCCAAACCATCTGACATAGTTATTGGTGTCCAGAAAATATTTAAAAACTTTGCGGTGTTCGTGGGGCCTACAGCCACTATCAATTGTTTTGTGGGGTTTAAACCTCGCTCGGACAATGTCGCCATTCTAGCAGTGCCATTAGGGGTCCAAGACACCATCTCGGATGAAACTCAGCCATGTTTCTTCTTTTCTCCAGATAAAACGGGCGAGCGACGATTCCCGACCAAAGATCTTTTTGCAACACCTATGTCATCGGGGCTCACTGTTCTGCCTATTTCATGGTTCGAAATCCGTGATCCGGAAAACTGCAACGGCGAGGGACCCTTGTTGATGGACTTGGCGCTAATCTATTCAGGATCCCGCCTTACACTAATAAATTATTCAGATCCAAATTGGGGATCTGAACAACCGTTCCTGACAGGCGTACTCAAAAAAATCGCGGCCAAAGAATTACCTGGCCAAGCGCTGGCGGATGTTCCCCGAGAACTGCCCAACGGGATGGATTCGTCTTTTGACGGAAAACCACCGTCCTGGTCGGGCTGGATCCTTCTCGGAGATCCGGAGAGATAAAACTCGGGAAGGAATTGACTGGGGGAAAATTGGTCTATATGTGAGTCATGAGCGCGGCGGCGGCTTTGAAAGCTGGACGCCGGTTCGTTCAGACGGCCAATTTCCTGGAGAGCCTTGATATAGTTCTGGACGCAGTGTTCTTGTGGAAAATTCCTTTTGTGACACCTTTGCTTAACAGGGATACAGTGGCGTTCAAGAGGTTTCCGGCTTCAGCGGTCTTTTCTTCGGCTGCTTTAAGGTATTTCTTTACGGATGTTTTGACTTTAGATTTATATGATATGTTTCTGATGCGTTTCTTCTCGTTTTGTCTCATTCTTTTTAAAGCTGACGGATGATTGGCCATTAATCGCTCCTTTTAGGTTTTGCTCTTTTAATATGAGCTTTGCGCAGTTTAGTTTGTAAAGGGCTTCCATAAGATTGGACCGCGTCGGCAAAGAGCAAGTCTACCGTTTACTATGGAATTTTTCTATATCTCAGAAAAATGTGTATTATGTCAACAGATTTTTGGAGAATTCGTGTAAAATCAACATCTCTTCCATTCGCAATGTAATTGTAATCCCACAACTGAGGCGTCTAGGAAGCTATTGGGTGTAATATTTTTCATGTCAATCATTCGCAGACAGATAATACTCAAAGGAATCCTCCAAGGAATAGGATTCAGGCCCACCGTTTATCGGCTTGCTAGAAAACACGAGCTGGCTGGCTGGGTTATAAACACAACCGAGGCTGTACGCATCGAAATCGAAGGGACGTTAAGCCGGTGCGAGAGTTTCATATCCGAACTGCCTCGGGTCACACCACCGCCCGGCCAAATACATACGTTTGAAATATTGGAGAAGGCCCCTATAGGCGAAACGTCGTTTCGTATACAGACTAGCCTGGAAACTCAACGTGAGATTACTCCAATCCCTCCCGATGTCGCTGCTTGTCCCGAATGCGTCTCAGAACTCTTTGATC
>JACWAG010000088.1 GCA_014874425.1 Syntrophaceae bacterium
AGTCGAGATTTCCTGAGGATCAAACCACCTTACATCGGGCTCAGATCTAAACCATGTCAATTGTCTCTTTGCATAATGACGGGTGTCCCTTTTCATAAGCAGAGTTGCTTCCGAGATGTTCAGCTCTCCTGCTAGGACCATTCCGGCATGCCGGTATCCGAGTGATTGCAGCGATTTTAATTTCCTGCTGTAACCTCGGTCATATAAATCTTTTACTTCATCTAATAAGCCACCATCCATCATGCTGTCTACCCTATCATTGATTGAGCGATAAAGTTTTTCCCGTTCGGGATTTAGACCCACATAAAGAATGTCATAGGGACAATCCTTTAAAGCGTGTTCTTTGTGAAATTCCGAAATCGGTTTCCCTGTTAACTCAAAGACCTCCAGGGCCCTTAAGATTCTTACGAAGTTAAAGGGGCCTATAGTTTTAGCCGATACAGGGTCTACGCTTTCAAGTTTGCTATATAATGTTTCGATTCCTTCTTTTCGCTCAGTTTCCCACAACCTCGACCTCAGTGCGAGATCAGACTTAGGAAGGTCCGCTATTCCACCTCTTAATAATCTAATATACAAACCTGTTCCGCCAACTACAAGCGGAACCATAGACTTTTCAACAATTTTCGCTATAATAGTTCGAGCTTCTCTAACATAGTCCCCAGCAGAATATTCTTCATCTGGATACTTGATGTCGACCATATAGTGAGGAACTCTCTGCCGTTCCAATATAGTTGGTTTGGCGGAGCCAATATCCAGAAATCGGTATATCTGTATCGAATCCGCCGAAACTATCGCAACTCGGGACCTGCGCGCTAACTCCAAAGCCACCGAGGTTTTGCCCGAAGCTGTTGGCCCCGCTACTATTACGACTTTGGGTTTCATCAAATATCTCTAAGCCCTGATCTTTGCTCGTCAGAGAAATTGTGTACAAACAAACCAGCGCCCCATTCCCTGCCAACAATCTCGGTAAGGCAATGTAAACCGGCTTCTTGGAACCTCTCTTTAAGCTCTGGCCAATCCTTTTGGGTAACTCCTGAAACTATGAGGCGTTCCTGAAACATTTTCGAGATCTTCTCCGCATATTTGGTTAAAGTCAGGAAATCCAGGTTAGCCACTACAATATCGGCCATATCATTGATGGCATCAAGATTCGTTACCTTGATTACAATAGCTTCTCCCAAGCCATTCAATAGCGAGTTTTTTTTCGCCGATTCAACCGCTTTGGGGTCATTGTCTATCGCCGTTACAGGATATGCTCCCAATTTGTACGCCGCAATCGAGATGATCCCTGATCCACAGCCGATATCAAACAAACTGCATCGTCTCGAATCAGAGACAATCTTGTCCAAAGCTTGTTCCATAAGCGCTAGACATCCCTGTGTGGTTTCGTGAGTTCCAGTGCCAAAAGCCTCAGCAGGCTCTATGATGATGGGGATCCTTCCTCCGAGCCGTTTTGGTCTATCCCAAGGAGGAGCGATGATTAACCGTGATCCAACTCTTAAAGGCTTGAATTTATCCTGCCAAGCAGTCGCCCAGTTTTCATATTTGAGTTCACTGGTAGTTATTTCAGGCTCTGGACTATCAGGAAAGAAACCTCGCAGGTCCATTAAAAAGTGTTCGATCTTCTTATGGCATAAAGTCCAGTCGTCGTTTTTCAAATAAGTGACGATCTTGATTCTACCCGCCCTTGAATCCTGAATAAGACAACCTTCCGGTATGATATCCGAAATAAAGCTGGTGACAGAATCTTCAGCCTCGTGTGACACTTCTATTTCCAATGTAATCCATTGCTCCGACATATTGGCTCCAATCCTGGAAACCATTCTACGCGTATTTTAAAAATACTCATAGATTGTTATGGCGTTAGAATGGCTTTTTTTGCTGGCCTGGATTGCAAATTGACGCTAACAGGCTATTTCTTCGTCAATTTTAATTATGGAAACAATCGTGATACAGGAGGCGGGAAAATGCGAGAAAACAACCACAAATGTATGCGCCTCGATATAAACAGATGATTCGAGGCGCTTATGTAAAACTATTTGTTTTTATTTATCAATTTGTTGTTTTCATACATTGCTGAGCCTGGTCGGAATATTGACGGTATAGCTGTGTCATTTGAGTAGCCATCTGACGATTTTGATCATATTGCTGGAAAAGATTGTCCATAATCTGCGTTGTTCCGGGTGTCTGAGGTTGCTTTGCCATGGTTTGTATTTGTTGCTGGAGACCTTGAGCCACGTTAGTGTGCCAAGTGGCGCGCGATGAATAGGAGCGAGCAGTGTTAACAAGCTCCTGACAAACATTAAGCGCCATGGTACTGTCAGAGTAGACAGTATTCGTAGTGGGAAGGGCTAGTAGCATAAGAGCAAACAATAGCGATGCTATGAATTTGAGGCTCATTCTGTCACCTCTTGTTTTTTATGGGTCTATAGCATTTTCTAGCCAACAATGCAACTATTTTATTAATTTATTATTGTATCTCTCATAAATTAGGACTTATTTTAATGTATTAGTTCTAGACTCTGTCAACAGAGTCAAAACCTTTTCATTTGTTGTTTTATAAATGCTATTCTTGATGTGTAAGTTAGATTTTTTTGGAGGACTTCGATGCAAGATCCGTTCAGAACTATCGAATGGAAAGACAATCATATAAGGCTATTGGATCAGACTCTGCTCCCGAGGGAAGAAAGATACCTAGATATATATGAAGTAGATGAACTATGCTCCGCCATAAGGAAACTTGCTGTTCGTGGAGCGCCCGCCATAGGAGTTGCGGCCGCCATGGGGATTGCTTTAGGTATGCTTAAAGCCTCAAGATCGGACTCTGGCACCATTGAAAATTGTTTCAAGGCTTTGAGTTCACAGATTGCGGTGACTCGACCGACCGCTGTTAATCTTTTCTGGGCATTGGACCGCATGAAATCGGTTTTTGACGCTAACATTGACAAGGACCTGAACCAAATCCAAACAATTCTTATTGAGGAAGCTGTTTCAATAGAATCTGAGGACAGGCGCCTGTGCGTGCGTATCGGATTAGCGGGACGCGACCTTTTTCAAGATGGTGATGTGATACTGACCCATTGCAACGCCGGCGGGCTTGCGACGGCCGGTTATGGCACTGCATTGGGCGTTGTTAGGGCGGCTTTTGAAGCCGGGAGGAACATACGGGTCTTTGCCGACGAAACGAGACCCCTTAATCAAGGATCGAGAATAACTGCTTGGGAATTGATGAAACTAGGTATTCCAGTTACTCTTATTACTGACAATACTGCAGGGGCGTTAATGCAAGCTGGTGAAATAACTAAGGCAATTGTGGGCGCAGACAGGATCGCGGCAAATGGTGATACTGCGAATAAAATCGGCACCTATTCCGTGGCCGTGTTGGCCCACCGTCACGACATACCTTTTTATGTAGCGGCGCCGTTGTCAACAATAGATATGAAACTCGCCTCCGGAAAATCTATACCGATTGAAGAGCGCGACCCGATGGAGGTCACACACATTTTCGGAGTTTCTGTTGCGCCACGAGGTGTCTCAGCGAGGAACATCGCTTTTGATGTGACACCCAATGAACTCATCGCAGGCATAATTACGGAAATGGGCGTGGCCCGGAAACCTTTTGAAAGCTCGCTGCGCGCCCTATTTATTTAGAGGAATTTTTAAAAACCATGAAACTTTCAATCCGTGATAAGAATACTAAGCTCAAGTTGGACACTCTGGAAATAGTCGATGAGGATTCCGCGACTATAATCGCAAATCCCGACATGGACACTGTTTTGGGCTGTTTAAGGAGAGACAACCTTACACTTGATACTGATTTATATGAACTAACGATGTCCGCTGGTTATCGTATCTTGGGGCGTGGAGATCGAACAGCCTGTTTTGATTTGTATTACAGGCAGAACCCGGATGATGGGGGTTTTTGTGTCTTTGCTGGGCTGGAAAGCGCTATTAATTACATTAACAATTTGGCCGTCTATCCGGATGACATCGAATACCTTTCCAG
>JACWAG010000089.1 GCA_014874425.1 Syntrophaceae bacterium
AAGAGGCCCTAGCCCTCATCAGACCTGGCTTTAGCGCCAAGTGCGAAAGTTGATTACAAATTGAATACCCAAAAGATTTCATTATAGGGTTTTTCGAAACCCCACAAGGTTGACAACGAGGCTTTCAACGTGGAAGATTACGTGCCTGAGTTAAGGCGATAAATGATTGTGGAGTCTATATGACTAACAAAATTTCTCCCCTAAATTTTCGTAAGAATGCCGCCCAAGCGGTAAAAGACAAATCGCTCCGTCATGCCATGCGGACAGCCACTGATATGTTCATTGCCAAAAGAGGCGAAGGAGTGGCGGCTGTTCCAATCGAAGTTTGGAGAGACCAGGCTTCGGCAATAAGACTGGAGGTCCTTGATAATCTGCCGGATTATGTAGACAGGTTTTCTTTTCATGCGACGAAGGCCGGCGCGGTTGTGCATCATGCTTGTGACGCCGAAACAGCAAGGGAAACCATATTCCACATCTTGAAGGATCGTGGAGCAAGAAAGATCGTTAAATCCAAGTCCATGATCACGGAAGAGATTCACCTTAACGAATACCTTGAGGACCAGGATTTCCAGGTCTTTGAAACTGACCTGGGAGAATACATCGTTCAGATTGCTGGCGAAAAACCGTCACATATCCTTGCGCCCGCCATCCACAAAGACCGGCGACAGGTCGGCGCTCTGTTTGCGGAAAAACTCCATGTGCCCTATTCTGACGATCCTGCCGTCCTCACCAAGATAGCAAGAAATATCCTCAGACAAGAATTTCTAACTGCTGACGCAGGGATTTCAGGGGCCAATTTCGCCGTAGCTGACACTGGAACCATCGCAATATTCACCAATGAAGGAAATGGCCGTATGGTAACTACCCTACCCCCATTGCATATTGCCGTGTTTTCAATTGAGAAGATCATCCCAACGCTAAATGATTTGTCCCTTTTTACGAAGCTGCTTCCTCGAAGCGCTACCGGGCAGATGTTGTCGAGCTATGTCTCCATCATAACAGGGTCAAGAAAGCCTGGAGAGTCTACCGGGACGAAGGAACTTCACGTTGTGCTCCTGGATAACGGCCGGTCCGAAATTCTCAAGGGTGAGTATAGAGAAATTCTTAAGTGTATCCGATGTAGCGCATGCTTCAATGTATGTCCGGTCTACAGGGCCATTGGCGGCCACGCTTACGGCGTAACGTATCCTGGCCCAATGGGCGTGGTGCTAACATCACTGCTTGAAGGAATAGACAAAGTTTACCCCCTGCTCGACGCTACAACACTCTGCGGAGCGTGTGTGGAAGTTTGTCCTGTACGAGTGCCATTAGTAAAGCTGCTGACCATGTTACGTGAAGAGCGTGTGAGTAAGGGACTGACCCCTCTTACCGAACGAGCGGCCATGGCAATGTACGGCGTCGCGACAAAGAGACCATCGGTCTTTTCCCTGGCGCAAATGACCTCAAAAGCTTTGTGGCCAGTCTTAAATAGAATCGCCGGAAAGGGCCGATTGGATCGACTTCCCGTCCCTACGTCGCAACGGTTCAACGGTGGGAATTCGTAGCAGGTTCAATTAACTGAACCTTGCAATGAGTGGACCAGAGGTCGAGAAAGGCTAAGTTTGCCATATTAGTATGGAATTAGTGTTTTCGACCGAGGTAGGCTTCCACAATGCGAGAATCATTTTGGAGTTCGGTGGCCGGGCCTTCCTGCGCCACACGGCCTCCTTCAAGCACATATGCGTAATCAGCTATTTCCAAAGCCTTCCTGGCGTTTTGTTCTACCAGAAGGATCGTGGTTCTCTCTTTCAGTTCACTAATAATCCTAAAGACTTCCTGGACAATTAAGGGCGCCAGACCAAGTGAAGGTTCATCAAGCATTAGAAGCTTTGGACGAGACATAAGCGCCCGACCAAACGCAAGCATCTGCTGCTCACCACCAGAAAGCAAATCAGCGATCTGCCGATAACGATTCTTTAAAACAGGAAAACGCAAATAAATTTCGTCAAGATCTTTGGCGACTTCCGAATCCTTACGAGTATAAGCGCCGAGGAGCAGATTCTCTTCCACCGTTAATCCCCCCAGAATCTGTCTTCCTTCCGGTACCTGCACAAGCCCCAGAGTAGTGACTCTATCGGCGCGCCAACCTGAGATCTCACGATCCTCGAATCGGATAGACCCACTATCCGGTCTCAGCAACCCACTGACAGTATTGAGTGTCGTCGACTTACCGGCGCCATTGGCGCCCACCAAGGCGACAACACTGCCGTCAGGGACGTCAAAACTGACACCCTTAAGCGCCGCAATCGCTCCATAAGAGCTATGAAGACCCTGGACTTTTAGCATATAAATTGCCCCCGGTTCTTACCGTCAAAAACCAGCGATTTTGGCCTATTACTCACTGCCAAGATAAGCCTCAATGACGTGAGGCTCATTTCGGACAAAATCCGGCGGACCCTCAGCGATTTTTAATCCGAAATTCAACACAACAACCAAATCACTCATACGCATGATCATATCCATATCATGCTCTATGATCAAAATAGTTAGAGAACTTTCTCTAAGGCTCAGTAAGAATTCACAAAGCCCGTCAGTTTCAGTGCTGTTCATACCGGCCGCAGGCTCGTCCAGAAGCAGGAGACTAGGTCCCAGGGCTAACGCTCTAGCGATCTCGACCCGCCTCTGATCACCGTAAGAAAGCGCCCGGGCCTGAACATTGGCAAGATGTTCCATCCCCAATATTGCTAGCAGTTTAAGAGCCGCTGTTCGTGAATCCCGTTCGCTTGACCGGCTGCGGGGAAGACGTAACAGAGTTTCAATTAAAGTCCCACGCTGTCTAAGGTGATGCCCCAAAATTACATTCTCAAGCACGGACAGGTCTCCGAAAAGACGAATATTTTGGAACGTACGGCCTACACCACGCTCAGCAATTTTATGCGGAGCCAAGCCGCTGATCAATTGTCCATCGAGTAGAATCGCTCCTTCAGACAGTGGTCCCAAGCCGCTTATCATATTTATCAGCGTAGTCTTGCCAGCTCCATTGGGGCCGATCAGACCACAAATAGCCCCACGAGGCACATTGAATGAAACATTCTCGAGCGCCTTTAAACCACCGAATACGCGGGCGACGTTCCTGATTTCCAGCAAAGGCTTGGGTTGTTCCGGTATCATGACACTCGCTCACGTTTCGGAAACGAGACCAATCTCTTAAAAAGACCCCAGATACGTGGATCCGCAAGCCCTGCCGGTAGGTAGATGATCGACAGCATTATTATCAACCCATTGACGATATCACGTTGATCCTTGAGAAATCGCAGCGCCTCAGGCAATGATGTGAGCACGGTGGCGCCAAGGATAGGACCGACCCAGTGTGTCATGCCTCCCAGCACAGCATAAGCCAGAATATCTACACCACGGCTAAAAACGTAATTATGCGGATCGATCACACGGACGATCGGAGCGCTGAGCGCCCCGGCTCCGGCCGCAATTGCCGAGCCGAGCACGAACGCGAGAAGTTTATAATGCACTACATTGACCCCTAGCGTTGATGCCGCTGTTTCGTCTTGCCTTATTGACGCCAGAATCCGACCAAAGC
The DNA here is from genome assembly GCA_014874425.1 of Syntrophaceae bacterium. Taxonomy (GTDB): domain Bacteria; phylum Desulfobacterota; class Desulfomonilia; order Desulfomonilales; family Desulfomonilaceae; genus CAJBEZ01. The sequence goes on from JACWAG010000089.1 coordinate 3,575, forward strand.
GGGAGTTATGAAGTGTAGCAAGTATATATACGATTACTATTACGTAGATCAGTATAGGCCACGTAGTATCAGGTAGCCCTAGTATGATGGTTGGTGTCCTATAAGTCAGCGTGATTCCCTCAGCGCCATTAAAGATTATTAGTTCCCTATTTTGGCTGAAAAGGTGGACAACCTTATCGCCGTTAAGAGCGATGATCCTGACAATCTCACCAAAACCAAGCGTCGCAATTGCGAGATATATGTCGCGCAGACCCAGCACAAGCATTCCAATTGGTAGAGCCAAAGCCACTCCAAGCGCTATGGCCGCCATAAGGCCAACAATAAAAGGAATATTGGACTGGGTTGAAATGATGGCGACGGTATATGCTCCTATCGCCATAAATCCGGCGTTGGACAACGAGAGAAGGCCGGTGGCAAGTGTAATGTAGATGCTAAGCCCTAACGCGATGTTGATCAGGATGAAATTAATTGTCGAAATATTGTTGCTGACAAATTCGAGCATTATCTTTACTTATCTGTTGATGATACTTGTGTTTTAGGCTCGTACGGCTTTGCTGCGTCCAAAGATGCCACTAGGCCTTATGAGCAGGACCAGAATCAGCAGAGCGAAAACAAAAGCGTCACGAAAACTGCTGTCAATATACGCCACGCTGAGGACACGGATCATTCCTACGAGAAAGGCCGCCATAGCGGCGCCTCCGATGCTCCCCATTCCTCCTACAATTATTACGGTGAGACCCGCCAATTCGACCTCACCACCCATAGTCGGTTCCAAACGGTTAAAGGCAAGACCCAGGAGCACGCCCGCAGCCCCGGCAAGAGCGCCGGAAATGAAAAATGTCTGGGCAATCACGTAATCCACATTTATGCCGAGCAGACGTGAAGTTCGTTCGCTCCAGGCAATCGCACGAATAGCTCGGCCCATTTGTGTCCGGTTGATGAGCAAACTTAAAACCAGCATGAGCGCTAAAGAAAGAATTAAGACCAAGGTCTGGATGGGGGAGATAACAGCGTCCGAAGTGATATGGTATGGTTTAACTGGAAACAGATTGGCTGGAAAGCGGGAAACCTGTGCGCCAAATTCGTTGATGGCCAAACTGACCAGGATAAATGTGGCCCCAATTGACGAGATAATCGGCGCCAGGTGAGGGACCTCCCGGATTCGCAATGGCCGAATACTACGATAATCAAGGACAAACCCCACCAACATGACCGCTGCTCCTGCGATTGTAATTCCGGTCTTGACAGGAAACGCCCATTTACCAACCATCC
>JACWAG010000090.1 GCA_014874425.1 Syntrophaceae bacterium
ATCCCAGCGAGCACGGTGTCGTCCCGCCAATCAGCCAGTCTTTTGATGACCCCAAGCGCCCGGCGATCCGGGCGCAGACGCCACAATCGGAGCAAGTTACTCTTGTCGATTTTACCTGCCATGACCACGCGAGTGATCCCGTTTTGTTTTAGAAGATCAATCGCTTTGCCGAGTTGCCCCAATTTGAGCCAATAGACCTTAGCGCCGGTTTTCTCAATCTCGAGGCTTGTAAACCCTTCAAAAGCAAGCGCCACCGTTTCATATCCTTGCTCAGTGACATCTCCGACAACCCGAATGGGCAGGTCGCCTGTACCTGCGATGACCCCTATACTTGCCACTGTCAGTTTGTCCTAAACGCATGACGACTGAGTGAAACTCTAGCTGGTCCTCTTTTTGATGTAGCGAGAAACTCGGCGAATATTAGAGCTTCCGGTGTGTCCGACATTTCTTCACGGATCTTCTCAACAGCGTCGTGGACTCTCAAAGACGAGCGCATCGCGATCTTAAAGGCGCGTTTCAGTGTCCTGATCGTCTGGGATGAGAAGCCATTACGTCTAAGACCAACCTCATTTAAACCATACAGATAAATCCTGGAGCCAGAAGCAAGCGTATAGGGAGGCACGTCTTTAGCTACCCCTGAGACACCTCCAACAAGTGCGTATTCACCAACCCTTACGAACTGATGAACGGCTACAATACCACCCAGTATAGCCTTCTTGCCTATTTCTATATGGCCGCCAAGATGTGCGGAATTCGCCATGATGACACCTTCCCCAAGGTCACAATCGTGAGCCACATGGCAATAAGCCATGAGATAGCAACCCGGGCCTATTGTCGTGGCGCCTTTTCCTCGAACCGTCCCTCTGTGGATGGTTACGTATTCACGGATCAGACAACCCTGACCAATCTCGACCCGAGTGTCTTCACCTCTGTAAGATAGGTCCTGAGGAGGAGCGCCGATAGAAGCAAACTGGCATATCTGAGTATTCGCGCCGATTTTAGTGTTCCCGTCTACGACAACATGGGGGCCAATTTTTACTCCGGGGCATATCTGAACTTGAGGACCGATAATCGAAAAGGCCCCGACCGACGCTGTTGGGTCAACCATGGCGCCAGGCTCAATTATGGCTGTGGGATGGATCATAGTCTGTCCTTACTCTTTTGCAGCACAATTCGTTCCAAATTTCTTATTCGTTCCAACATTTCCGGCAAACGCTTAAATAGCGACTGTACCCTCAAAAACAACTTATGAGGCATAGCCGGTATGGAACCTGCCATCACGGAACCATCTGGAACGTTGCGGTATATTCCTACACGAGTCGCCAGGATTACTCCGTTCCCAACAGACACGTGGTCTCTAACACCAACCTGCCCAGCCACCATTCCAAAAGATCCAACAGATGAACTCCCCGCTATTCCAACCTGTGAAGCTATTACAGTTCCTTGGCCTATGGTGACGTTGTGGGCGATTTGGACTAGATTGTCGATCTTCGCTCCTCTGCATATTCTTGTAACACCAGCGAGCGCCCTATCTATGGCTGTTAACGCGCCGATTTCAACGTCATCCTCAATTTCTACAGACCCGCTGTGAAACTTCTTGACGTTCACGGGAACGCCGGCACTATCAATGTCACGAGCATATCCAAAGCCGTCGGAACCAATAACGGCGCCAGCGTGAATTATGACGCGTGAGCCGATTTTCACTCCGGGGTAAATCGTGACGTTAGGAAAAATTGTCGTATCATCACCAATGACGACCCCTTCTCCCATCACTGTGTGCGAACCAATTGAAGAACCTGAGCCGATAATACAGTCTTTCCCTATCACAGCGAATGGATCTATTGAAACTCGCTCTCCGATCTTAGCTGAAGGATGCGCCTGACAATTTTCAGATACAGCAGGATAGGTTCGGTTTGCGTAACCATAGAAGAACTTAGTCAACCTGGCAAAGTCGGCTTCAGGGTTCGTGGATTGGATGAATGGTCTACCACCTGGAAGTGACATGCCTTGCGGAACCAGCGCAGCGCCAGCCTTGCTGGTTTCGAACGAAGGCAGAAATTTAGCCTCTGCAATATATGTCACATCTCTTTCTGTAGCAAATTCCAGAGGCTTCACTCCAGAGATTCGTGGTCCGGGGGTCTCTGACGATTGTCGGCCAAGTAATTCCGCTATTTCGGTTAAGTTCAGGATCATCAACTACAGGCGGCCTATTTAGGTTTCGGTTTCGGGTGCTGCGCCGCCGGTGGAGTAGTAGGTTTTCCCTTTTCCGCTGCGGCGGGTTTTGACGCCGCACTGGAGTCATAGAGTTTTGCGACCTCTTCCGTGATATCCAGTGAATCGTCCGCTGAAAGAATGGCGCTCGTAGAGTTTAGAATAAGTGACAGGTTCTTTTGTTTTCTCAAGGCGCCAATTATCTTTATGAGATCCCGCATCATTGACTCATCAAGGGCCCTGGCTTCATTTTGCAGTTCAGTCTCCGCCTGTTTCTGAGCCAACTTCAATTCCATTTCTTTCATCCCAAGTTCTTTTATCTTGTCGTTACGCGTCTCTTCCTTGAGCATCGGTCCTTGTTTTTGAAGCTGATCGGAAAGGGCTTTCAATTCATTCTGTTTCTTTTCAAGGCTGGTTCTCTTAATGTTGTTTAGTTCAGAGAAACGTTTTTGCATCTCCTGGATACGCTTCGATTTTGCCTGGAACTGCTGAAGGTCAACGTAAGCGATGGTCAATGGTTTTTGCGCAAAGCTCGTTCCAAAAGCAAAAACGAGAAGCAAGGTGGTTGAGAAAATAATTAAAGCGCTACGGCGAGCCATGGATTAAACTCCTTTCAGATTAGCCTAATTAATTGGTTTCAAAGGTTGAGAGACGAATCACTGAACCGGTTTGACGCTAGATGTGATTTTCTATCAGAATAATTGGCCCATAGCAAAGGCAAATGCGCCAGGGTCTTCACCTCTTTCAGGATTAAGTTTCCACCCATATTCGATTCTCAGCGGCCCCATGGGTGATATCCATCTTACCCCCAAACCGATTCCAGCCTTGACATCCGTCATAAAAGGACTATCAGCGACATTCCAGGCATTTCCGATATCAAAGAATGTCACTCCATTTAATTTCAAACTGTCCACTAAAGGGAAGAGACACTCCACGTTGGAAAACATTGCCCTGTCTCCTCCCATAACACTGCCGAACCTGTCACGAGGTCCTACGTCGCCGACCTTATATCCTCTGATGCTCTGGATACCTCCGAGCAATATACGTCTATCAAAGGGTATCGGATCTCCATTTGACTCCAGCAACATTGAAGCGTTGGCCCTGAGTTTTAGCACAGCTCTCCAATAGAGGGATTTATAATAGATACCTTCTGTATAAAAACTTGAAAAAGCTACATCGCCACCAAAACCGGAGACCCTGGCGCCAAATGTAAGTTTGGTCCCTGCGGTCGGGATCACAGAGTTATTTCTGGTGTCTCTTCCAATATTGAAAGAAACGGAATTCTCTGAGATATTCAAATATCTCCTAGCGTTTGTGTTATATTTGGCGTAATAGGCTACAACAGACCGGGCAAACGCCTGCTGAAAACCTGATAATTTGCTGGAATCCCTAGCAAATCCGGTAGACATGGACCATAATCCGTACAAAGGATATGACAAATATAAACTGCCGCCATTGCTGTCACGGACGTACTGTTGTTCTCCTTGAACAGACTGGTAGCCTCTAATGCTAGCAGTTACGGGGTAGTCCAAAAGCCATGGATAGGTCAGTGATCCCTCATAATTGCTTCGACGGGCAGACAGGTTCGCCTTGGCGTTTGCCACGATGCCCATCCCAAAAAGATTTCTCTCTTTGAGATCAATGTTGCCCATAGCCCCGTCCTGCGAAGAATAACCAAGACCAGCGGCTAAAGAGCCTGTCTTCTTTTCTATAACTTCTACGGTTACATTCATCGTGTCGGGACGGGACCCCGGCGAGGTTTTAAGCTTCACAGCTTCGAAGAAATCCATTGCTTCGAGGTTATTCTTGGTGGCTTCAAAACTGTCGGCGTTATAGATATCACCCTCGGCTATAGTAAGAGCGCGCCTGATGATCTTGTCACGGGTCCTGTCATTGCCTGTAATGTCCACGCGCTCAATAGTAATTTTGTCCCCTTTGGTTATCTTGAAAATCAGATCAACAAAATCATGTTTGTCGTTGATTTTCTGTATGGGCTCAACGTCAGCGTAAGCATAACCAAGATTATTATAAAGTTTAGTTATGGTTTTGATATCGTCGGCTAGGGCGGATCGTTTGAACCACGTATGAGGTTTTGATTCCAGCATTCCTGTTAACTGTTCGGCCGGAACAACGAGATCGCCTTCAACGTCGACTTTTCTGATCTGAAATCTGTCACCCTCCCTTATGGGATAGGTGACCTTGACTCTGTTTCCCTCAATAGAAATTTTGGGGGCGCCCACCTGGACATTGATGAAACCGTGCTCCAAATAGTAGGCGATAATACGCATGCGGTTTTCTTCAAGCTTTTCCCTTGTAAATGTGCCCGATTCGTCCAAAAACCAAAACCAGCTTTTCTCCTTTACGGTCATTATCTTTTTGATGTCTTTTGCCGGTAACTTGGACCGTCCCTCGAGATCTATGTCTGTCAGGTAGCTCTTGTTACCTTCACTAATCTTGAAGGTTAGACTCGCCTCGTTAGGGGTCAGCTCTTTGAGATCGTAATCAATAGTTGGCTGATAGTAGCCTTCCTTTTCATACATCTGTTTAATTTTAGCTACATCGTCTCGAATTTTCTGAAGACTTGCGACAGTGAATGACTTGGTGGTCAGAGCGTCGAGAATTTCGTCCTTGGAAAAAACCTTGTTGCCTTCAATGTTAATGGTCTTTATGGAAGGTCTTTCTTTTAGGGTTATGAGGAGGTCCATCTCCCCCTTTGAGTTCTCTTCGGCCTTGATCTGGACATCATCAAAATAGCCCATCGAATATATTTCCCGAATGTCGTCACTCAAGGCGCTCTTGCTAAAAGGGGAGCCGGTTTTCATTTGGAGTTTGTTCAGAATAGCTTCCCGTTGAATTCTTTTGTTGCCCTCAATTTTAATTTCTCCGACTTTAGGCCGGTTTAGAACAGTGCCACCAATATCGTTAGCGACTTCTTTCATTTTAGTGGCAAGGTCCTTAAAATCTCTGCCAGTAGTGGAGAAGAACCTGGGCTTTGCCCCTGGTTCCGCTAGAAGAACATAGACCTCAGACGAAAGGCCGTCCTCCAATTGTGTGACATCGCCCCAAATTACCGCCTGGGCGCCCGCCTTTTCGGCGATCCTTATCAAACGTTGAGGATCGACTTTCTTTTCCTGGACCGCTGACAAAAAAGGCATTCCGGGGATTACTTCAATGTCTCCGTCCCGTGACAGTTCGGCCGCCAGGGCTCCAGCCATTTCGTTGCTGAACTCGTTCGCCTTAAGCCCCTTAGTTATCATCTTGAAAGGGAAGACAATAATCTTGTCAATTTTCTTTGCATGAGAATCTGTGGAGATGGCTATTAGAGAGACGATAATGCCGCACACCAAGAGGGCCTTGTTCATTGAAGCTCCTCTATTCTGCCGGCACATAGCGTTACACGCCTGTCCATGGTTTTCGCCAATGCCTCTTTGTGGGTGACAACGATCAATGAGGTTTTCCTATTAAGATTGAGGTCCCTCAGAATTTTTTCTATTTCGGCCCCGGATTCAGGGTCAAGGTTGCCGGTGGGCTCGTCTGCAAGGATGACATCCGGGTCCATAACCAATGCACGGGCAATGGCCACACGCTGTTGTTCACCACCTGAAAGCTCGCCTGGGCGATGACTTAATCTGTCAATGAGGCCAACGTCGATCAGAAGCTGCTCAGATTTGGATCGTAATTCTTTGATATCATTGCCTGCGATAAGACCTGGCATGGAAACATTCTCGAGAGCGGAGAATTCCGGAAGCAACTGGAAGAATTGGAACACAAAACCAATTCGCTGGTTCCGTATTTGAGCTTTCTCTTTCTCCCCCAAGTCTCGAACATTTACTCCATCGAGGAAAATCGTGCCCGAGGTAGGTTCATCCAGTAAACCCAGCACATGTAACAGAGTCGTCTTGCCAACACCTGATGGCCCGGTTACAGCTACACTTTCTCCATGGCGCACTAATAAACTGACACCCTTTAGAACTTCGAGTTCCCCGACCGGATGATGGTAAGCTTTTCGTAAGTCTGAAAGTTGATAAATGTACGCGTCATTCATATCTGAGCGCCTCCGCCGGTTCCAGACGAGCCGCTCTATAGGCAGGATACAAAGTAGCAAGGAAACATATAGTCAAGGCTACTACGCAAATGATAACAACATCCCAAGGATATATCGCTATTGGAAGCGTGGAAATCGTGTAAATTTCTTCGGGCAATTCTATGAAAGGATATTTGGCCAGAAGCGCCCCTCCCATCAAGCCGGCCGCAGCGCCCAACAACGTCCCAGCAGAGCCTACAATCATACCCTGTGCGACAAATATTCTCATGATACGATCCGATGTGGCGCCAAGGGATTTTAATATGGCGATATCCCTACTCTTTTCTATGACCAACATAATTAGAGAAATAATAATGTTAAACGCCGCCACCAGGACGATGAAGGTCAGGATGATGAACATGGCAATTTTCTCAAGTTTCAGAGCGCTGAACAAATTCCTGTACATATCTCTCCATGTCCTCGTCCAGTATGGTGGACCAAGAGTAGATTCGATCCGGGAAGCTATTTTTGGAGCGTCATAGATATTTTTTAAATTTACCTCAATTCCCGATACTCCGGAACCCATTTCAAAGAACTGTTGAGCCTCTGCTAAACCCATATAGACCAAGTTGGAATCAAATTCGTACATGCCGGACTTAAAAATTCCGACCACCCTAAAGTTCTGAACTCTAGGGATGGCCCCTATGGGTGTCCTTTTGCCTTGTGGAGAAATTAGCTGGACAGTGTCTCCGACTATAAGACCGTTTGCAGTGGCAAGTTCCTTCCCGATTATCACTCCGTTATCGGGTTTGTTCGATGTGCCCAGATCTTGAAGAGATCCCTTCTCCAAATATTTTGAGATCGAAATGACTTGCGGCGCGGATTTCGGGTCAATGCCCCTGACAATCACTCCTCTGACTCTACCTTTGGTCGATAGCATGGCCTGGCCGTAAATGTAAGGAGTTACCGCGTTGATTCCGTTTAATGACTGAATTCGATCCATCAATTGGGTCCAGTCTGCGATGGACCTGGTCGAATTGTTCATCACAACAATATGCGAAACGGTCCCAAGGATTTTGTCCTTGAGATCGCGTTCAAATCCATTCATCACACCAAGTACAATTATCAGGGTCATCACGCCGAGCATGACCCCAAGAACACCGAAAGCGCTGATGACGGAAATAAAAGCCTGCTTGCGTTTGGCCCTGATATAGCGAAGGCCGACCCATAATTCCAGTGGCAGCTTCATTCAAGCCCTTTTTCAGGTCGCATATGAGGAAATAATATCACTTCCCGAATTGACTGAGCATTCGTCAACAGCATTACCAGGCGGTCAATACCGAGACCTTCTCCGGCGGCGGGTGGCATACCGTATTCGAGGGCCCGCAGGAAATCTTCGTCCAGGAAATGGGCTTCTTCGTCACCTGCTTGACGCGCCCTTACCTGTTCTTCAAACCTGTTTCGCTGGTCCACAGGGTCTGTCAATTCGGTGAAAGCGTTGGCCAGCTCCCGCCCGCAGATATACAATTCGAACCTGTCTGTCGCGGTAGGGTCTTCCTCATTTCGCCTGGCTAGTGGTGAAACATCCACTGGGTATTGATGCACAAACACCGGTCCCCAAAGATTTGTTTCTACGACCTCATCGAATACCGCCATAAGAAGCTTGCCCAGAGAATCCGTTTTGTTAACTGATATCCCCATCTCCATGGCTTTGATAAATAAGGCGTTCCTGTCTTCAATCTCATGAGGCTTCAAGGCGCCGCTTTCAATGAGAGATTCCTTGACAGTAATCCTGGGCCATGGGGGGGTCAGATCAACCTCTCTATCACCGTAGGTGAGTTTGAACGATCCAACAATTTCCAGGGCCAAATTGGAAAGCATTTCCTCTGTCAGTTTGATCAGGTCTTCATACGTCCTGTAAGCCTGATAAAACTCCAACATAGTAAATTCAGGATTATGTTGGGTCGAAATTCCCTCGTTCCGGAAGTTGCGGTTTATCTCAAAAATCTTGTCAAAACCACCCACTAAAAGCCTTTTCAGATAGAGTTCAGGGGCTATCCTCAAATAGAGTTGTCGACTGAGAGCGTGGTGATAAGTTTCAAACGGTCGGGCGGTAGCGCCCCCAGGTATGGTTTGCATCATCGGGGTTTCGACTTCCAGAAAACCACGCGTTGCAAGAAAGTTCCTGAGATAAGATACAATGCGACTACGGGTAACCACAATTTCGCGAGACGTCTGGTTAACCATCAGATCGAGATATCGCTGCCTATAACGAATCTCGACGTCGGAAAGGCCATGCCATTTCTCCGGGAGAGGCCTAACTGACTTGGTTAGGAGAACCAGTTCCTTCACCAGCACGGTAATTTCGCCAGTTTTTGTTTTAAACGGTGTTCCGCTAACACCAATGATATCCCCAATGTCAAGTTTTTTAAACCTGCTATACTCCTCTGAACCTAAGATGTCCCGGCCCAAATAAATCTGAAAGTCACCGGAAACATCGTGAACACGCATAAAGGAAGCCTTGCCCAAAATACGAATGGCCATTATTCTTCCGGCTAGGCGTACAATATCACTTATCTCTTCGGTTTCTGAGATTCCTGAGTACTTTGATTTTAGTTCCGCAGAATGGGTGTCCGGACTGAATCCTGATGTATAGGGCTGAATTCCTGCCTCCACCAGTTCTGCAAGTTTTTTTAGACGAACATCTATTAAAGATGACGAGGAGCGCTTCTGTGTATTCGACGAAGGTTCCGACACCTGAGATAGTCTCCTGACTGTTTTCCTATAATTGAATCGGTTTTGTATACTTTTGTTAAGAAAATGTCAAGTTTATGCGTCCTTAGCTCAAAAAGATCCCCTGCCAATAGATTGGAATTATGGTAGTTTTTAAAATACTGTATTTTTTGTGGTCAAAATGATTGAAAATGTCCAGGAATTCTAAATAATGGACATATCGAATAATGGGAGTTTGAATATGGCTTCACTAGTTTATATGATAGATCTCTCGGCGTCATGGAAGAAAAGTGTACCCGCAAAGGTCACGGACCTATTTAATTCACTAAACCCTGTTGATATTTTCAAACAAAAAGATCTTGTCGCAATAAAGATCCACTTTGGTGAAGCGGGTAACACAGCCCATATAAGGCCGCAATTCGTCCGTCAAGTCGTTGATATTCTCAAAGGTCTCAAGGCAAAACCCTTCCTAACCGATACCAATACACTGTATGTTGGGTCCCGCATAGAGGCGTGGTCTCATTTAAGCACCGCTTTTGATAATGGTTTCACGCGTGAAGTTACTGGAGCCCCCGTGATAATCGCTGACGGACTTAGGGGTAACAGTGATGTGGAAATTCCCTTGAATGGGGCCCATATCAAAAACGCATATATTGGAGCCGATATCCACTACGCTGACGGCCTTGTTGTAATGACTCATTTCAAAGGCCATGAACTCACTGGTTTTGGCGGAACAATCAAAAACCTTGGGATGGGATGCGCGTCGAGAAAGGGCAAGCTGGATCAACATTCAAATATTTCTCCCAAGGTGAATTCTAAGAAGTGCGTTGGTTGTGGAGAATGTGTCATTTGGTGTCGGGGGCGCGCAATTTCCCTAATCGGAGAGAAAAAGACCCGGAAGGCCCACATTGATCCGGAACGCTGTGTTGGTTGCGCCGAGTGCATTTTAACATGCAGGCAGGGGGCTATTTCAATCCAGTGGAACGAGTCTATCCCGACCTTTATGGAAAAAGTGGCGGAGTACGCAAAGGCGGTTTTGGGTCAAAAAGCAGGCAAGTCAATCTTCATGACCTTTGTGACTGATGTTTCGCCACTTTGCGATTGTAATCCCTTTTCTGATCGATCCATTGTTCCAAGTGTTGGGATACTGGCGTCCACGGATCCTGTGGCAATTGATCAGGCCGCCGCTGACCTCGTGAATCAGGCTCCGGGCAATCCCATGTCGAATCTTGAAAGTGGGTTGGAGCCGGGCGCTGATAAATTCAGGGCGATGTTTCCAAGCATTGATTGGGAACATCAGCTTGACTATGCCGAAAATATTGGTATCGGCTCAAGAAAATATGAACTGGTAAAGCTCTAACTACTTTTTAGACGAATCCAAGCAAGTTTTTTGCTGAAAACACTTTCCCCTTATGTTTTACGGGTAATAGTCTGGACTTGCGACCCGAACCTAATACTTCGCGTTGACAGAAAGCTCGTAATATTGTAAAATATTAATGTAGATAGGTAAGTATAAAGTTTTGAATCTTCCTCTAATCTTTATCGAACTGTCAGAAAGGCGCCAGGAGAAACAAGATGCCAAAAATAGCGCTGATTACAATACTCGCGATTTTGATACCGGCCGCATGCTTTGGACAAGGTATTCTGGAGTCGGTTCTTGGACCGGGAGGTCTCGGTGTTTGGAATGGAGGCGGTTCGAATCAATTCAACTATCAGCAATTTCAAGGACAGCAGCCAAACCAGGCCGCACAACAGGGTTATCAACAAGGCCCAAACCCTTATGCTCAGCCAAACCAGGGCTACGCCCCCCCTCCCGGCTATCCTAATTACAGCCAGCAGGGAGTGTATTCCGACTGGCAGAATTCTGAGCAACCGACCAACGCCCAGCAGGGTCCTCCACCGGTAAGCTATATCGCTCCTCCTCCCCAACAGGGCCCTCCTCCTAACGCAGGGCCAATAGCGCAAGGCAGACAGCCTCAACCGGCGCCTGGTCAGTATCCTTCTTACCAGCAGCCCCAACAGTTCGATGAAAA
>JACWAG010000091.1 GCA_014874425.1 Syntrophaceae bacterium
GCCCCACAGTGCCATAAACTGTTCCCTGGTCATGTTTGAGCAGAGCAAAAACTGAAATAGCGATACCCCGTGAACCATCTTTGCGTATGAAGCCATATTCTCCTTTCCACACATCTCCATCACGTAATACATCTCTGGACTGTTGCTTCATTTGAACGCCGTCGGGGTTTTGAGTCAATAAATGGGCCGACTTTCCGAGAATCTGTTCTTTTGAGTAGCCGAACATCCTTTCGCTGGCTGGGTTCCAGTCGATTACATTCCCGTCTAGATCAGTGACAATTATAGCCTCGTCCATGTGAGAAAATATGTGCCTATAATGTTTGAGTTCAGATTCCTCATGCCGAATAGCCGTGATATCATGAAAAAATATAGCGGCTCCGTCTCCCACTTTTCCTAACCAAAAATGAATCACCGACTGTTTGTTATCGTCTGAATTGACAGTCATACGAAGTTCAAAATCTTTTTCCTCTCCTGTCTCTGTAACCTCACAAGCGGACTCAAACAAGAGTTTCGTTGCCTCAGTGTCTTTGAAAACATGCGCAAAGGACATGCCGGACTGAAAACTTGGATTGGAGCCTATAAACCTAAAACCGGCAGAATTTACGCTAAGGCATTTGAAATCTCTGATGGCGCTATTTTCATTTCGGATCGCTCGGATCAAAAGGAAAGGTCTTGGAATAGTGTTCAGGGTTTTTTCCGCCAACATTTCGTCTGATTGATTTCCTACTGAGTCGAAAAACAAATCTTCTCTCGGAACGATTACAGCTAGAACACCAAATTTTTCTCTGGTTCCAGTCCGTATTCGATCGATGAATGTGTGTTCCAGTATGTGCCGTCCCGGTAATCCTATGGGAGGGAATCCCTTTTCGGGTTTAGTTGAACCTGACGCCATGGACTCCAAAAAGTCTTGCCACGACTCGGCTGTTTCCTTGGGTATCTGTAAATTGACAACTTTTTTGTCAAGGATATCTAAGGCTTTGAGATTTAGAGAAAAAGCCTGATTTATAACATTTATTGCCGCTGAAGATATTTTCACGAACCCTTTTTCAGGGAGATAGGTGTAAAGAGCACACGGACTGGAATTGATCAACAACTCATATTCCGTGGCAGCCCCAATCTCAAGAGGATCGAAAAAAAGCATTACGATCTGCCTGGCCTGACCGAAGTTGTCAAGTAAGACCACCGCCGTCATGGACAGGGTCAATACTGGTCCATCTTTTCGCCTGATCATGAGACGCATATTTTCACGCCCGGTCTTTCTAGACCAGAACATGGCTATGGAATCCAGAAGCGTCTGGACGGTTTCGTGATCAAACAGAACAGCATGGGCCCATACCTGGATATGGGCCAGTTCTTCAATTGAATATCCCGTCAGGCGTTCCGCTTCAGCGTTGTAGGAAGTAAAAAAACCATCCCTGCGCATACTGATCATTCCGAGACAATTTTGTCTGGCCAGGAGTGTCAGGACCGCTTCAGTGCTCGTGCGAGACATTCCAATGTTATCCCCGATCCCGCGACAGAGCTGATCGTAATCTTGTTTAGCCTCCACCATTTCTTGAAGTTTGGCCACACATGAAATGAGCATATCTGGACTGCACGACTGGTCGAGAATAATTGGCCTATAATATCTCGGCAAAGTCAGGTTCCCCCAAGCGAGTCCGGGACATCCAAGAATAATGATTTCTATTAATGGATTTATCTGTTTTATCCCAATCGCCAGAGTAGCCAGTTCCATGTCGGCATTGCTAGCGTCGATTATCACAATAAGATGTTCGCTGGGTTTTTGGGCCAGGATATGGAGAGCTTCCCTAGCCTCGGTCGCTATTTTTACGGAAAGTTGATCCAGTTCCGCTTCAAGGATTTTTCGAGCAAACTCCGCCGGTTCAGCGGACGACCCAACCCACAAAAGACGACTACTTGACATACGATGACCTTTAAGTATAGTTAAACTGACGTTTCAAAGAGTCTACACAATTATAAAACGGAATCGCCGTTTGCCTCTCTAGCTGGACTCATGAACTAATATTATCACGAAAAACCCTTTTTTTTGAAGTAGGTCTTTCATGAATGGGCCGGGAAAAATACAGGTGTTCACGGGTGAAGGGAAGGGAAAAACCACAGCGGCTGTAGGGTTGGCCGTGCGCGCGATTGGACGGGGATACAAGGTGTTCATAGTTCAATTCCTGAAAGCGCCTGACACTTCCGGAGAACAAATCGCCTTGCAGTCACTGGCGCCTATGATCATAATAAAACCCATGGGCAGAAAGGGTTTCATATTTAGGCGAGGATGCGAACCCCAAGATGTGGAAATGGCCAAACAAGCATTGGAGGAGGCCCGTTCCGCGATGCTTAGTGGCGCTTTCGATGTTATTATACTGGATGAAGTTAATGTCGCCATACATCTCGGTTTAATTGAGGTCCAGGATGTCCTGGACCTCATGAATTCAAAACCGGACAATGTAGGATTGGTGCTTACGGGCCGTTATGCGCGTCCTGAAATCATAAAGAGAGCCGACGTGGTTTCGGAAATGAAAAAGATAAAGCATCATTTCGACGAAGGTGTCAAAGCTCGCAACGGTATAGAATACTAGATTTATATCATTTTGAGAATTTCATTTGAGTCATTTCAGTATCTTAATTGTTTAGCAGCGACGCAATTCTCTCGCCAAGTTGAAGGCAAGCTTCAATATCTCGGTTCATTGGGACATAAACAACTCCTAAACCAGGTTCGACAACTTCAATACCACTTGCCCTCATTTCACTGTTAATGGCCTCTATCGCTTCTCCTCCCCAGCCATAAGAACCAAATGCGACTCCTTTCTTTTTTAATGGATGAAGTCCTTTTAAGTAGGAAAGAAGTTGAGCGACGGATGGAAAAATACCTTCATTGATCGTGGGGGAGCCGATGACAACAATTTTTGATGTTAAAATCTCCCGAACAACATCACTGTAATGGTTCGTACGTAATCGCAGGAGCTTGTGTTCTACCCGAGCTTTGCCTAAACCTTCCGAAATGGCCTTGGCCATAGTTTCTGTGCTTCCCCACATTGTGTCGTAAATGATTAGAACCCGGTCCTGAGCCACACCTGTGCTCCACTCAACATAAGAATTAATGATGTGGTTTGTATGAGAACGCCAGATGATACCGTGACTGGGAGCAATGATCTCAATAGGAATCCGCATTTTTTCCACTTTCTTAAGTAGAGGTGGAATCAAGGGAGCCAGAGGCATGAGGATATTTGCAAAATACTTGGCGGCCTCCTCCATTATGCCTTCGAAGTGGCCGTCATCATCATCAAAACGTTGAAAGCTCGCGTAATGTTGTCCAAAACCATCGTTAGAGAATAAAATACTGTCCTCCAAAAGGTAGGTAAACATGCTGTCCGGCCAATGGAGCATGTAGGCTTCCAGAAATTTTAATGTCTTGCCTCCAAGGGAAAGCTCGTGACCAGTTTTGACTTCTTGGACGGGCCAATCGTGTGGGAAGTGTTTCAGCAATCCCTTGCTTCCATAGTCTGTAGCGACTATCTGAGCGTTTGGGGCAAGTTCCTTGAACGACGGTATGGCGCCAGAGTGATCCATCTCCAGGTGATTCATTATTAGGTAATCGATCTTTTTCGGATCCTGAATTGATTTGATCCTGGAAATCATCTCCGGAAAAAAAGCAGCCTTGACAGTATCAACAAGAGCGGTTTTTTCACCCTTTATCAAGTATGCGTTATAAGTTGTGCCTCGATTGGTCGTGTAACCATGAAACTCCCGAATGTCCCAATCAATCGCCCCGACCCAAAAAACCCCTTTTCCTATTTCAGCGGCTTCATACATGGTTTCCCCTCGTCACAACCTTCAGTCGATTTTAGATCCTCACATTTTAAAACTGTCTTGAGGAGATCAACTCAAGCTAACGTTAAGGAGTTTTGCCTGACGTTCCTTCATTGAATCTCCATGAATTTCTTTTCATCAACTCCACAATAGGGACATTTCTTGGGGGCTTTTCCGCGAACAGTATGTCCACAAACCGGGCAGACATAGTAATTGGCTGAAGAATTCAGATCCTCCTCTTCCAATGCCTTTTTGAAGAGCTTGGCATGAACCATTTCAATGGACATGGCATACTCTAAACTGTGCCTCGCCTCAATCTCATTTTCTTCTACAGCGTCCTTAACCATGGCGGGGTACATCTGTTTGAATTCAAAGGTTTCACCCGTGATAGC
Source organism: Syntrophaceae bacterium (assembly GCA_014874425.1). Taxonomy (GTDB): domain Bacteria; phylum Desulfobacterota; class Desulfomonilia; order Desulfomonilales; family Desulfomonilaceae; genus CAJBEZ01. The sequence continues at coordinate 4,215 of JACWAG010000091.1, forward strand.
GGCTTCTAGGTTGTCCTGGGTTTCTTTAACCGTTCCAATTACTTTTAAGTGAGAAATCGCATGAACCAATTCAGCTTTGGAAGCCGCCCTAAAAAGTCTCGCTACACCTGGATAACCCTCGGCTTCCGCTTTGTCAGCGAAAGCCATGTACCGCACACTGGCCTGACATTCACCGGCAAACGCCTTGTTCAAATTTTCTTCTGTTTTGCTCATTGCGCCTCCTTATATTGGAATATTTTTTTAAAGAAATCTCTTGCGTTATCACTCGAGAAAAGGTCTAGGATCAGCGGTCTAGCTCATCGAAGACGTTATTTTTCAAAGAAGCTTTCGAGCCTAAAAAGCTTCTCAGAGCATACCCGTTCACATCTTCTGCAAGCGACCCCATTGCATAAAGATTGATCCAGCACAATTGTTGGATAATCAATCTCCTCCAATATCATCAGGGCATTCTCCGTACATAAGTTGACACACTCATGGCACATCAGGCAGCCTTCTATTTTAACTTGGACTCGTTGTCCGATATCGGAAATGGTTGTTAATCCCAGCTCTCCAAGATCATCGATATCACGCTGGACAGTTCGTACTACTTCCGGTATCCAGTCTATGGTCGGAAGTTCAGGAAATCCATATTTTTTCAGAAATTTTTGGTATTGAGAAAACGGCATCCCTTCAGTCCAATATGACAGTTCCAGAATATAAACTTTTTCGAAGACTTTAGATGCCGCAAACATACAATGGGTTTGGCGAAGGTTCTTCGCCAAATCACTCATCATTTCCAACTTCTTAGGATCGAGGACCAGATCTCGGGCCATTGCAAGCGAAGTGTTACCTACTTGATAAATTGTTTTGACCCTCGGAGGAATCATTCCTAGACGCTGAGCTTTAATAGGATCTACGTAAGTGCCTGATGCTCCAGACATGTACGCCGTTGTCACGTCTTCAAGTTCTATGCCCGCCTCTTGGCAGAGAGTGATGTGACCGGCTCGCACAGACCCAATAGCTTTACCTGCTTCCTTAAAATCTTCTTCCGTAAATATGATATCCGGCGCAAGACGAAATTCGGCATCCAGGGTATTTATTCGGGGGATGTTGATAAGTTTCCGCTCAATTCCCTGATGCACAATGGCGACAGTCCCAGTACCTGTTATACCTACAGGCTCAATCAAACCGTCGTCTATGACAGTTCCATTCTTGAGATCCAATAGTGGTCCATCTATAGACATCATTTCTCGATCTAGAACTATGATCCTGTCATAACGTTCCGTTCCTATCAGATCTGAGATTGCGCCCGGCATGGCCAACATTCCACAGGTGATTTGCTGACCTTCAAGGGCGGGGCCGGCCGCAGTCGAACCTGTGATTACCCGGCCTTCGTGATACAAGGCCATTTCCGCGTTGGTTCCATAATCAGTTGTAAGAGAGGTTTCGTCTTTATCGAGCATCCCAGTCTGGATCATCATGGCTAAAGC
>JACWAG010000092.1 GCA_014874425.1 Syntrophaceae bacterium
CCCAGGACGGCGCATGGATTTGAAACATACCTCTACAATTTCGATAATTTATGATGTTGTTTCGAAAACCGCTTTCGACGAAAACAATGGACATGAACAGCCACATGTCTCCACAAGTCACCCTGCCGAAATGCCTGTTACTCGCGTTTGCAATGGCTGTGGCTATTTCTTTGGCCTGCTTAAGGGATACTTTACCCTCAGACATTTCATTAATGATCACGGAACAAATTGCGATCCCGTTGGTTTGAACTCTCGCCTCACTATTACAAAAGACTGGAAAGACAACCAGCAACATCGCCCCGATTAGGGGAACGACAATCCGTGGCATAAACACCCTCCGTGTTGTGACGCCATATACGGATTGACAAGATCCGTACATGAGCGCCAGGTCCCTCAATAACCCCTCTTAAAGAAAAGTCGCTACTGGTTAAGTAATTCTGGTTTCTTGGGGGTTGGAATCTCTATACGCATTTTCACAACCTTCGGCTTGTAAATCCTCTTTTCGATGTAATCGAAAGGATAGTTTAAAGGTTTGAACGCGACATCACTGCACATCTTCACAACGTCCAAGCATGGGTTAAACAGGCTGAAGGTCGATTTAAGACAATGATCAAGTATACCTTCAGTCCTGTCGATAGCCTTTACGCCCGAATGGTAGACAGAGGTAGTCAATTTTGAAATCCTTGATTGTGCGCCGCTCTTGGCCAGAACGATCGCCGGGCATGAAAGAACAACGACAAGCGTTATACAAACGCTTATTTTCAAGATTCTATCCATCCCAGAACCTCCAAAATGTAATAAGCTGTTTAATTATTTCATAATTTGACTGATTCTGTCAAACCTATTCGACATATCCCCAAAAATATCAAATTATCAGTCGTGTTATATCTGCCAGCTTAGTGATATAGTTGCGTTTGTGGGCTTAGGATTGGGCCCATATAGGCTAACTTAAGCCTATATGACACAACGGCCTTAATGGACACATTTTTGTTTATTTGAGGTCTTTGTCGATCAGCGATGGTTGTGCTAATATTCATCGCTGGAGATTGGTGATCGACCCTTTAACAGTGTAGGGAAGGAATTAATTTTGGGTAAACCTGCTGAAATTGTAACTGTTGGAATTGAAGAAGAAATCCAGAAATCTTATTTAGATTATGCAATGAGTGTAATTGTCGGTCGTGCCTTACCTGATTTGCGTGACGGCCTAAAGCCAGTCCATCGGCGCATCCTGTACGCCATGCATCGAGCAGGTAATTTTTGGAATCGCCCTTACAGAAAAGCTGCTCGCGCGGTCGGTGACGTAATAGGCCAGTATCATCCTCATGGTGATACAGCGGTGTACGATTCGATAGTAAGGATGGCGCAACCTTTTTCCATGCGGTATCCGTTTATTGATGGTCAGGGTAATTTCGGCAGTGTAGATGGAGACGCCCCGGCCGCAATGCGTTATACGGAAGTCAGGATGGCCAAAATTTCACAGGCCATGCTTGAGGACCTTGACAAAGACACCGTAAATTTTATTCCCAACTACGATAATACTCAGCAAGAACCAGTCGTTTTGCCTGCCCGATTTCCCGCGTTGCTGGTAAACGGCTCTCAAGGGATCGCCGTCGGAATGGCCACGAATATTCCCCCTCACAACTTAAGGGAGACTATAGACGCTTCTATCCATTTGATTCAAAACCCTCAGGCCTCTATTAGTGAACTCATGCGCTTTTTGCCTGGCCCTGATTTTCCCACCTTCGGGTTTATCATCGGTAACAAAGGAATAATTGACGCTTATCATACAGGTCGTGGTTCCGTCCGAATGCGTGCCAGAACTCAGATAGAAGACGCAGGAAAGGGCTATCAACGCATAGTAGTCACAGAAATTCCCTATACAGTAAATAAGGCGAGAATGGTCGAGAATGTCGCTGACCTTGTTAAGGAAAAGAAAATTCCAGGAATAAGAGATATCAGAGATGAGTCCGATCGCCACGGGATGCGTGTAGTTTTTGAAATCAAGAGAGACGAAAACCCGGAAGTGATTTTGAACCAACTGTTCAAGCATACTCAGCTTCAGACCAATTTTGGGATACAGCTCCTTTGTGTGGATCACGGTCGTCCCAGGACTATGAACCTCCGGGAAATCCTACACGGCTTTGTAGATTTCAGACGTGAAGTAATAGTTAGAAGGACCAAGTTTGAATTAGCTAGAGCAAGAGAAAGGGCCCACATTCTGGAAGGCCTGAAAATAGCCCTTGATAATCTGGACGCTGTTATTAGGACTATTAGGCAATCGCGTGATCCCCAAGCTGCCAGAGACGCTCTAATGAACAACTTTGGCCTGACCCAGATTCAGGCCCAAGCCATCCTGGACATGAGACTTCAACGATTGACCGGTCTTGAAAGAAACAAAATCCTTCAGGAACTTCAGGATATCCTGATTAAAATATCAGAGCTGGAAGCCCTCCTTGCTTCTGAAGAAAAGGTCCTTGAAGTTGTTGTATCAGAATTGACTGAAGTCAGGGAACAGTTTGGCGACAATCGACGTACCGAGATTCTCGAAGACATGGAATCCGATGTCCTGGACGAAGATCTCATCCCTCGGGAAGACGATGTCGTTACATTCTCGAGCAAAGGCTATGTTAAACGCGTCCAGGCCAACGTCTACAAATCCCAAAAGCCAGGCGGCAAAGGAAGAATTGGCGCTAAAATAGCGAGCGAGGATGTAGTCAACCAAATACTTTACGCTTCTTCACACGATGTGTTGCTGTGTTTTTCCAATCGAGGCCGTGTTCATTGGTTGCGAGTCTTCCAGTTGCCAGAGGAAAGTCCCTACAGTCGAGGTCGGGCTATTGTGAATCTCTTGAAGCTCGATGATGGTGAAACCATCAAAAAGGTGCTGTCTATACCTGAATTGAGTCAGGAAGGTTTCGTGACAATGGTCTCAGCGCAAGGCAAGATCAAGAAAACTTCGATTGCTGAATTCTCAAGACCTAGATCTACCGGTGTCATAGCCCTGACAATCGATCAAGATGATCAACTAATTGACGTAAATCTCACAAATGGTGAAAATCACATACTTTTGGTTTCGCGAAAAGGGAAAGCGATTAGATTCCACGAAAGTCAAATTAGACCTATGGGTCGCCAGGCCAGAGGCGTGACTGGAATAAGAATGCGTCCTGAGGACGCTGTTATAGCCATGGAAGTAGTGTCCGAGGACTCAGGGACTCTTCTCACAATAACACAGAATGGACTTGGTAAAAGAACATCCCTCAAGGAGTACCCACCAATTAACAGAGGTGGACAGGGAGTGATTACCATAAGGACCACTGAGAAAAGTGGGGATGTTGTCGCCGTCAGGGTGGTGGAGGATTCCGACCACGTTTTGATACTGACCTCAGGGGCCAAAATTATACGATTGAGAATGGAAGAGATTTCGGTCATAGGACGAATTACTCAGGGGCGGACTTTAGTCAGGATGGACCCGGGTGAACAGGTTCTTGACATCTCCAGGGCAGACGCCTCTGAGGAAGATGACAAGCCTTTAGATGAAGATGCTGTTGAATCTCAGTGACCTAAGGTAAAAGTTAATGAGGGGGGACAATGCGAACATCACGGCTAACGTATTTGATTCAATATGGTCTAATATTAACTGGAACATTAGGCTTATCGTTTGCGGCCATTTTATTTTTTCAATGTTACAAATATTGGGTCATTTTAACCAGTAATTCGGTGGGTTGGATAGGCCACGTACATACAGAGGACGTCCCGCTTGGCTATGTCCCTATTCCCAAAAGTTCCGGAGCTATGATTCTCTCTGATGGAACAACTATACCTGTGTTTTATGATTCCCGAGGTTTCAGGACAGATTCTGAGAAAATTACTGGACCACCCCCAAATTCCACTAAACAATTAAATTACATTTTGGGTTTAGGGTGCAGCTTTATGTTTGGGTTTGGGGTACAGGAAAAAGCCACTTTCTGCAATCTAACAGCCGACGCATTGGGAATGATTCCGTTAAACGCGGGTAGATGCAGTTATGGTTTGGCCGAGATGCTGATTCTGGCAAGACAGCTTATCGCTGAATTTAAGCCTGAAATAGTACTGGTCCAATATTCGCCGTGGCTTGCAGAGCGTTCCCAACAAAGATATGCATCAACTTTTTGTGGTCTTCTTCCCCATCCCTATTTTGTAGGAGAACGTGGGCCAACTTTAAGAATTCATAGACCTGATTTCGAAAGCATGATTTTCAAACGAGACTTCGCGGCATTTAGGACCTCAGACTCCGGCCCATGGGATCTGTTGAATTTCACAATAAATCTTGGATTCCCTATTGTATTTCACGATTTGTGGAATTCAGGGCTGGTTCGGCTGAGAGAGTCCCTAAAACTGGTTCCCCAACCATCAAAATGTACCGAGGACATCATAAGTAGAGTTTACAGCGAAATAGCGTCGATTTGCAGCCATTTTGGCTGTAAGATGTTTGTAGTTGTATTGGGCTCAAATAGTCAAGCTCCTGACATACCGGAATCATTCAGTAAATTAGATTGCAGTATAGTAAATGCGCAACTTGAATTGATAGACAGATTGGAGTCAATCACAAAAGACGAATATGCGAGAAACTATTTCCATTGGGGAGGAATCCCACCCAGAGTCATTGATACACACCCAAACGCTCGTGCCCATAAAATAATTGCCGAGGGCGTCGCAAAAGTTATAGGAGCATCTCGAAAAAGAAACGAAAAGTAATTGAACAATGGATTACTCTTGTTATAAATCCAATTTGGCGCCGACACCAGACTTTCATATACTCCGGGCTCCTAGCGTCAATTCTAAAAACCGACACCACTGGCGTTTGGACTACAAACTCATCACTCTTGAATTGGCGCCTTACAGTGATTATTATGGGCCAAAGTATTCAATGGGGCGCTGAGGCAAGTACGATTGATGTCCAACAAAAAGTTTTTAGTTTCCCCCGGTGTTTTGTGGTTGTTTGTTCTTCTTATGTTTTCTTTTCTTGTAAGTTCGCACAACACGCAATTGTTCAGAATACTGAACTCTTTCAACTCCAATTTGTCGGACTCTTTCTGGTTGTCTATGACAACACTTGGGGATGGTTTGTTACTAGGTATCATCCTTGGAATGTTTATAATCGTCAATCCGAGGATAACGGCCTTTGGACTTATATTAATCCTGTCGTCATCAGTGGCCGTAAACGCTATCAAAAGCGTTCTTCCCGAACTTCGACCGGAGGCGGCGTTGGCAAATGTACATGTTGTCGGGCCCATATTGCGTTCCGGGTCGTTCCCGTCAGGTCACAGCGCCGCAGCCTTTGCGACCGCACTGGCGCTGGCGTATTTCAGCCATTCCCGTGCGCTCAAAACCATCTTGCTGATATTTGGGATACTAGTCAGCTTATCGAGAATTTTCGTTGGAGCGCATTTCCCTAACGATGTCATATGGGGGATGATTGTATCGCTAGCTCTTTATGAACTTTTGTCCGAGTTCGTGTGGCCGAGAATCGAATTGTATGTCCCGGAAATACCTCTGTTAGACAACCATCTCTTCAGGGCCCTGCTTGCGCTTGAAGTCGCGACTGCGTCATTCTGCCTCGTCATATATTCCCAGGAATTTGCCGAATATCCTCCAGTAGCTATCGCAGTTTCCTCCGGTGTATTGACCTTTTTTGTGGCTGCGTTCATAAAATTGGTCAGACGTCAGTAGACACCGTGTTGGAGGTCTACTCAAAACTCAACAGGGCAGGCAAACCCAAGTTACAATTTTAGCTTTTTTTTCGCGCGACCACTGTTATTACACCATAGTTTCTAATCAGTTTGGAAACATTCGCCAACATGATACCCACGGCCAGGTCCACCCCGTCAACCGCGATATCCCACAGCGAGAGGGAACTCATAACCTCCTGAATCCAATTACCAAAATGAACAGTCATGGACCTATTCCTAAGTAGAGCTACTGATTTGTTCTGGTAAACGGAACAGATCGGATCAGCCCGTTTAATTGAAACATGCCACCCGTATCTTACGAGTCCAAATGGGTACGATCTGTAAATCTTACCATTATGAAATATGGTCTCGAGTTCCATGCCGTATTTGCACAAATAAGCTTTTACGGTAGATGGAGTGAATAGCCAAAGATGTCTGGGAACATCTTCGTCGCAAGATAGCCGCATACCAGGAGCTTCAACGTTAGGGACAGTGAAAATGAATGTACCGTTTTTATGTAACAGCTTCCCGATCTTCTCAAAAAACAGGGAAGGACGTCTGACGTGCTCCAACACAGCCCACGACGTTATCACCGAATAATATTGTTCCGGTATGTCCATACTAGGGAAATTTCCCAAACGGATTTTTGTGTCCCCTTCAGTGCTACCCCAATCCTCAAAATCTACACCCTCGGCATCCCAGCCCGCCTTCGCAGCATACCTTATGAAATGGCCGGTACCGCACCCAACGTCCAACAAACGTCGATCTCCTTCAGGGAGCCTAGGCAGGAGTCGCAGCATATTTTTAAAGAGTGAACCAAGATAGGGTTTTTCGTTCAAGTAGTCTGAGGGATAAAGAAGTCTGGCGCATTCTTCAAACGGCATAGGGTTAACAAAAACCATTCCGCATTCACATTTCACTACATGGAATTCTAATCCTGTTACATGGTCCACTTTTGAATAAATTAATTCGTGACTCGTGGATCCGCAAAGATCGCAATCCGTGTATTCACTCTTTATCAGTTCACTGAAATTCTTAGCCATTATCGGGCCTCAGAGAAACGCATGTTTAATATGAGTAATCATATAATTTGTTTGTGTTTGCCAAAAAAACAGTTGTACGCAATCCGCTTCTGTTGATTCACTAACGACGGAGCTTAATTCGAGCCGTCTGAAAAATGGATACAAAGGCAGGGGTTCTCTCGCTGCGCACTCTATCCGTTAAATACGCGGAAAGAATTACAAATAGCAAGGGTGGAAACGGAATAGCTATCTCCGGAGAGATTAAATAGGATCTGGCGGCGCGTTCGGCGGCCAATGTCAACGCATAATAAGCAAATATGGCTACGATCCCTAGTGATACATTGTTAAGCTTTCCCTTGCCGAGATTCACCAAACCAATGGGAAAAGAAATAAGCGCCAAAGCTATGCAGGAGAAAGGATACATAAACCTTTGAAGAATTAAGATCCGTGCAAAAATTTCAACCCTGTGCTGAAAAATTTTGGTTTCCGGGGTATCATGAGTTGTTGGCGTTGTAATGGTTTTTACTTTCTCGTGGATTTCCGATATGGACATTTCTTCAAGTGATTTCTGTTCTTTCTCAAGGCTCATTCGATCTAGAGGGTACTTGAACGTGTAGCTCTTGAACGCTAGGCTACCTGAGGAGTCGCCCCTCGAGTCTTCTTTCAGGATGACCCCATCCCTCAAATCCATTATGAATGCCTTGCCTTCCGGATCAGTCGCTACTTTACCTCTTTTCGCAAGGATTGTGGTTACGTCATTAGGTTGAGAGGATTCCCTGATAAATATTCTACTCATCAAACCTGTTGAGGCGTCGATCTGTTCGACATAGAGAATCATATTTTTCAATGAATCAAAAAAAACTCTCTCTTCTATACCAACATCGATCCTTTTCGTAAGCGCCTCCTGCATCAAACGCTTACCCTCGGAAATTCCTTTGGGAATAAGCACCAGAGTGCAAAGAAGACTTAGACAGAACCCCACACAGCCAAGAGCCAAAACTGGAGGCAAAAGACGAACTATCGATATGCCGCTGGACTTGATAGCAGAGATTTCGTTGTCGGAAGACATCCTTCCTAAACCGAGCAATATCCCCACCGAAATTGACAGGGGCGCAACTGTCACAAGGGTACCGGGAAGGGCGTTTATCAGGGCCTGGAACAGTACGATAGTCAATTCAAGTCCTGACTCCATACCCTTTTGCAAGATTGGAAGGAACCCTGCTATCAATCCAGTTATTAAGAAAATAGAAAAGCAAAAAAGAAAAGAAACACTTACTTCACGAAATATGTATCTGTCTATGATTTTCAAACTTTAGGCTTATCCGGTATATTGAACCAGTATTTGTGTATCAAAAATACCATCGGACTCAGGAATCCTGCTCGACAGGTTCCAACAGTCTCTTTTCAAGCTCAACAGAATTCAGATTTACACTTACTCTCAGGGCCCTGAGACCTTGAACACCCGGTAGATCATTTAATTCTACATATTCAAGGTCATCTTTCAGCAAATTGTTGTCTTGGAGATAAGAAATGTGGCGAGTCATCTCCTTTGCTTCCTCAGGTCTTGAATAAACTATCGCGATCCTGTCGGGTTGCGTTAGACGATCATTACGGACTTTTATGGTTGCTTTGTCGATTCTTGACCTAATTATTTCGTGCCCTGTATCGTAAGCGCCGTCAACATCAAATCTCTTTTCATCGAACCTGAAGCGAACAGATATGGGTGTGAAAGTTGCCAGGACTAAATGGGTTACCTCCAGAGGGACCTTCAGTTTTGGACGAATATTTGCAGCGTGCCATGCCATGCCACAGCAAGTGATCAACTGCCACAGGCGCAAGTTTTTCACATACACCTCGCTGAATTTCAACTTTTCCACCATGGATTCACCAAGATATAAGACATAATCAATCCCGTCCGTCTGATGTTTATCAAAAAAATGCGGGAAGATAGACTGGGCCAACGCCTGTTCCTTTTCTAAATAAAAGGACAGAGTTTTATTCATAAGGGCTACGCTTTCTTCAAAGTCTCGCCTTTCGCGAAAGATCGTGCTTGTTATTGGATCAAGCAATTTCTCATACTTGTCAATAAGATCGGCAAGATCTTGTCCCAGAGTGCGTAAGAACGGGAAGAGGGGTTCAATTTCCAATCTGACTAGATTCACTATCGGTTGTTCATCTGCGATTGTAACACCCTCTGATATTTTCTCGATCTTGTCGCGAATCTGGTGGCTGACTTCGTCAAGAATCGGGAACGACTTCGTTTTTACAGCCGCGGAGACAATTTCCTGAGCAACTTCAAGCTGTTCGCTCAGGTCTATCTGAATACTTCTGTTCCTAGCTTCCGACGACCCCTTTATGTCGGCAACCGCATACAACACATATACATTGCGGAAAACTACTGGGGCAAACTCTTCAATAGTTCCATTGTCTGAATTTTCGAGGGCCTGAATCGCCGCTTGACGAAAACGCCATTCAACGGACGGATGTATGGCTGTGCATTTTTCTTTGATTGTTCTATCAACGGCAGAGTTAAATTCATCTAGTGATCTCTTGAGCGCCACCGAGAAGATCGGTAAAATTTCCTTGACCAACCGTGACTGTAAGACCCCGAACTCCGCAGGATGGGGTGAAGTCAGGTTAAGAAGTCCTATTTTTTTACCATGATATGTAAGAGGAGCAGACAACAAAGACCTTGCGTCATTCTCCAGTAGTTGAATTCCTGTATTTTGATTCACATGGTTGACAGATAAATCTGAGATTGTGACGATTCTACTTTCCTGAAGGACAGTTTCAAACTGAGTTCCTGTCAAAATACTCGAACGAAAACTATTCGACGAAGAGAAAAGACTATTATTTGATGTGGCCATCCTCTCTCTCAAGACAAAGGCTTGATCGCCGTCAAAAGCTAAGATCTCTGCTCTTAGATCAGGCACACCCAGCAGTGTTCGTAACCTTGCTTCCAGACGGGCCAGTCCGGAGGACCCGATGATAGAGCTACTATCAATAAGGTCACCTTCCAACGCGGCGATCACAGCGTTGGAAGTTATGTCAAAGGCATAGACAACAACAAATCCATGAAACTCAAAGTTCTCAATTGGGATAATACGACTTAATATCGTAAGGTCTGAAATATTGTCCCTAATTTCATTCCTTTCCTGATCCGACAACTCTCGAACGGGTGTAACACACTGAGGTTCTACAAATTTCGTTTGTATCATTATCTTATAATATCTATCCAAAGTGGTATCAGGGTCCGGCACAACCCTCATGAGAGGCAGATCAAGGTCGCTGTCGATTTCGTAAAATTTCTTCAGGACCATCAAGTATGCCTTCAAAGATAAAACCCTGTCATATGTTTCTTCATCCGGATATGGCCTACCTTTCATGGAGCCGTCACTGTTCAAGAATTTCGTCTTTAGTAGCGGCGATACAAAAAATGGCCTTAATTGAAAGGGAATGAACGCGCCAGCCACCTGAATTTCCCAAAAAGCCCTGGGAAATACGGCCGACATCAATGTCTTGATTACCGCCTGATGTCGTTCAAGAGCTGAGAAGTCAGTTATGGATTCCATAAGTTCTTGAGCTTCCTCAAGCTTTAAACTTAGTTCATCATGGGAAAGTCCCCATGACGCGTCCGAAGAAGTAATGGTCCTGTTCCAAAAATCAATCAAGGGCCTGAGACTCAAAACGGTTTTGAATGGGAATTTCTGCTGTTCCTTCATCGTCGCCCTCCTCCGGACTTCTTTGGTCTTTGGCGTTACTCGTTTGTGTTTGATGGTTCGCATTTATGCACAAGCTCAATGAGTGGTCAAGAAATCGATTTTTTATGGTAGGTTAGTAATATCAAACTTGGACGGAATTATCGATACCGCTGATCGTTAGAATACTCAAAGATCTGAATTTCTTCCAATAGATTGACATCTATATGTGTTTGACGGAGTCAATGTTGACTGTTTTTACCAACCACGAGTCTTTAACCTATAATCGTATTTCAGAATATCAGGTTCGGGTATTATTTTGGATCTTAGCCCTAGGGTTTGCTGGGATTAATGCCTATACAAGCCGCTATTTTATTAACGATGACGCTATAGTCTACGTTGAGATTGGGGAGGCCATAAAACAGTTTCGATGGCATGATGTAGCAAATTTTACATTTAGTCCACTGTATGCCTCGCTAATCGCCATTTTCCAAAGCATTCTTCAGCTAAATGCGTTAAATGAGATTATATGGCTAAAGCTTCTTAACTATTTTATCTTTGTCACGGCCCTAGGAGCAATTGAAGTCTTGCTGCGATTCTTGAAACTCGAGTATCGCGCGCTGGTCAATTCGGGCCGGAGTCCTCTCCCGTGGCCTTTTATTCAGGCTCTATTATATTCAACTTTCCTTGCCACAGCTCTGGTTTCTGTTCGAGTCCGTTTAATAAATCCTGACATGTTGGTCTTTTGTATAGTTCTCTTATGTTTCTCCGTTATCATGTGGATTAGAGAAAATCCCAACAGGTTTTATAAATTCATTGTTCTAGGGTGCCTGGCCGGGCTGGGTTATTTGTCAAAAGCTTTTCTTTTTCTTTTTTCCCCAGTCTTCTTGATTATGGCCGCTATCTCTGTCGGGTCTTTAAAAAAAAGTCTGCCAAGAATAGCTTTGGCTACGGTCTTCCTGACCTTGACCATTGGGCCACTTATTGTAGCGTTGTCCCTCAAAAAGGGGGGGGTCACTTATGGCGAAGGGGGCCGTCATGTGTATTCTATCCTGATTGGTGGTCATGGAGCACCAGTCGACCCGGGAAAGGTCCTGGACGCGGAGAACAAAGTGGTAGTTTACGAATATGGAGGTGTTTGTACCCGGCCATTCTCATTTGATGTCTGTTACTGGACAATAGGAATAAATCCATCCTACGATAATGTCACTCATCTCAAGCTGTTTCTTAGAAATCTCTTTGAGATTGTTTCACAATCAAGATGGTTGTTAGCCATCATCGCGTGGGCCACCTTTCAGATTTCTCTCGGCTCGTATCGAGTAGGGTCCTTAAGACCAATAAGTGCCTCTATCCTGTTTATTGTCCCCGCAATTTGTGGGATATTTCTTTTTGCCCTGATATCTATGGAACCCAGATACGTGGCGCCGTTCCTGTTTCTGGGATCAGTCGGTTTGATCATGGGTATGGGTCGGGGAAAAAACCAAAGGGTCTTTCTCGGATTGGGAATTAGCGATCTCGGTGTCCTCGCTCTCGTCATATTTTTGATCGGCAGCGTCCTACAATCTACGGTAGATCAAGCGGCCAGGGGCTTGTGGTCTGAAAATGGTAAAATCTCTTACCGACAGAGTTTTGAAGACCAAATCTCGGTTAGTGACTTTCTGTCCAAAAAAGGAATCACCCGTGGTGATCATGTAGCTGTTCTTGGAAATTCGTCGATCCAGTGGGCTAGAATGGCAAAAGTTCGGGTGACCGGGGAAATTGAAGATCCTGGGAAATTCCTTAGAAGTACGAAAGCAGAGCGAATGAATTCTTTGACTCTGTTGAAAAATGAGGGCATTAAAGCAGTAATCGCTCAACGGAAAGAATGTTCGCGTCTAACTAATGAAGGTTGGGTTTTGATACCACAAACGGAAACTTTTTACGCTAGACTATTGTAAACTGACTCAATTGAATATATGGAATCTGAATTCGAAATTTTTGACGCGGTATCGTTTCAGCCTCAATATTTAAGAAGTGGGTTGTGATGGTGTTTCGACCGGCAAATCGATCCGGGATATTCCAATCGGAAGAAGAGTCGCTCAATGACTGGTTGGATAATGGTTCAAAATACGTCATCTATAACCACATAATATCATAGTATGTGAGAAAGACCAACTTCTATGGCTTCTAAAGAATTGGGTCCTGGTATCAGAAAATGGAATTCGGCCTCTGAGTTGTGGAGCGCTCGGGTCAGAATGTGTTTCTGGATTTTAGGGCTGCTTTTAGGGGGGATCCTTACTTACACAACAAGACATTTCATAAATGGAGACGCCATTGCCTATTTGGATATGGCTCAAGCCTTTCGCACAGGTTTGTGGAAGGAATCTGTGTTTCTCGGCTATTCTCCCGGCTATTCACTTCTGTTGGCCATTTTTGAGAGTATTTTCCAAACAACGCCTGATAACGAATTGTATATGGTCAAATTATTCAATTTCATTGTGTTTATAGCCGCTATGATTACATGTGATCTTTTTGTAAGACGTCTGACTGATGAGACTGACCCGGAAGTGGAGAGAACCACATTGCCGTCTTACATTTCTAAAGCTATGTGTTACTCCGCTTTCCTGGTTGCTTCCTTGATATGGGTAAGGGTCCAGCTTGTTACTCCCGACATGATAATATTTGTTTTCGTATTGTTGTCAGTTGTGGCTGTTCTAAACATTAAGCGCTCTCCGGATGATGTCTGGAATTTTGTGCTGTTGGGCGTGACCACTGGATTTGGTTACATTTGTAAAACATTTCTTTTCCCATTTTCAGTGTTCTTTTTCGCTTTTGCGGGAATGTATTGCAGTTCGATGCGAAAAGCCCTCCCCCGTTTGATTCTGTCCGCTTCAGTCATGTTGGTCGTTAGTTCTCCAGTGATTATATCCCAATCCTTGGAGGTTGGGCGGTTTTCTATCGGCGAAGTAGGCGTTTACAATTACACTTTTTATGTAGCTGGCCAAGGATCGGGGATTCATGTCCCAAAAGTCATCCACCATAATCCGGAAGTGTATTATTATGATCATGGAGCGACATCCACCTATCCACAAGGTGATCCGGCGTATTGGGCGCTTGGGATAGCGCCTGTTTTTAACTTCAGGGCCCAACTGTCAGCTATTCGAAGCAGCCTTGACCAACTCGCCAGTGGAACTCTGTGGCCAACTTTAGTTGTCCTGTTGTGGTTTGTCGCACAGTTTAAAGTCGCCACCTTTGTCCCATTAAGAATGTTCCCTCCGTCTACTTTTCTGATGCTGATTTTTATTTGTTTCTGCGGCACTGCGATTTATTGCCTGGTTTCAATGGAGATGCGTTACGTGGCGGCGTTTCTATTCTTGGGATTTTCTGCCCTTACAACAGCCCCAAGATATAAACATTCCGATTTTGTTAAACATCCCTCAATAATTGTGGAGGCCGCGGCTATAGTAGCGATATTCTTAGGAATGGTGGGGATTTTTGTTGTAGACCAAAGCCTTAGGTCCTTGCGTAGCACCGATAGCAAAGCATCCCATCATGAAACTTTCATGGAAATGGTTGCCACTAAAGATTTCCTCAAGGCCAATGGAATGGATAAAGGCGACAAGGTGGCTGTTTTTCGCCCAATTAATTCTAAGCTTTACTGGGCCAGAATGGGCGGAGTAAGGGTAATGGGTGAAATAATGAGTGTAAATAAATTCCTGGATGGCACAGCCCAGGAAAGGAAAGAAACCCTCGATGCGCTCCGAGACTATGGATTTAAGGCAGTGTTTGTAAAAGA
>JACWAG010000093.1 GCA_014874425.1 Syntrophaceae bacterium
CCCGTTTCTTAAGAATTCATCGACCATTTCCTGCTTATAACGAATCGGTTTCATCCAGTCCTCCTCGACAGACCGAGCTGATTAGCGTTTTCTGATTAGCGATCTGCAATTCACAGTCCCAGTTCGGACCACCGTCCCTTAACTCTTTCCACTATTTTTGGATCCAGTTCGATGGGAATCGGCTTATCTTTCCAGTCATAGGGAATGGTGGCGTCCAGGAGGAGACGGCCAGTTATTTCCCTGGCGTTGATAGGCAGAGAGGGATCCAACGGCGTGGATCGGCCCCTCTTGATGACCTGAGAACGGTTGGGCTGGAACCTGAAACTAAGAGCGTACATCACTCTTGGGATGTCCCATGGATCGATGTCTTCATCTACGACGATCACTGTCTTCAGGCCATAAGCGCCCATTTCCGTAGAGATGGCCGCGGTCAGCACTTGGTCCGCATGGCCTGGATACATCTGTTTAACGGAGATGATAGCAAGGAACCTGCCCGAACCCTCGGGCGGACAGTAAACGGCTTTCAAACCCGGTATCTTCATCGCCAGGAGTTGCTGCCACAGAGTCGCTCCGTAAGAAAGCGCCATAGTCATATGAGTGTCAGTCACCGCCCGACCCACGGTGGTACCCCACAGAATCGGATTATTCCGGTGGGTGACGCATTTCACATCCACGAAATTTCGCGGGTCAGTGCCCACGCCAGAGTAATAACCGGTGTACTCGCCAAACGGTCCTTCTTCCATGAATTTGTCAGCGTCCACCTCACCTTCGATAACGATTTCGGCATGCGCCGGGATGGGCAGATCGACGGTTTCTCCCTTTACTACCTCCACAGGGGTTCCTCTGAGGGCTCCCGCCACGTCATATTCCGACACAGAAGCGGATATGCGAGCGGCGCCCATAATGAAAAGCAATGGGTCACATCCGATGACTGAGGCGATCGGCATCGGTTTACCCATTGCCTGGTACTTCTTCAGCATGATATCGGCGTGTTTGCCCTTGATGAACTGGGTTCCGATCTTGTCCTTGCCCAGCAGTTGGGCTCGGTAAGTGCCCAGGTTGACCCAGCCAGTTTCAGGATCTTTTGTAATGAAAAAGTGGGCCGTACCGATAAAACGTCCGCCGTCCAGAGGGTACCATCGGGGAACTGGGAACTTGTAAAGATCGATCTGGTCTCCAGTCAGGATGTTTTGCTTGCATGGCGCTCCAGCCTTATCGACATACTTAGGCTGAAGCAGATTTTCTCCCAACTTTGCCCAAGCGCCGTAAAGATCCACTAGGGTTGAACCGAGCGGTTGCCCCATGATCAGGGACAGCCGTTCCGTCGTGGTGCATACGCTAGTGATGACCGGAGTGTCGTAATCCTTTACATTTTCAAATAACAGAGCGGGACCTCTCGCCTCCTCGTTAAGTTTGGCGATATGCGACAGCTCAAGGTCCCAGTCCACCTCCGCCTTAATCCTTTTGCAGAGGCCTTTTGCTTCGGCTTCCTTGACAAAATCCCTCATGTCTTTCATATAAATCCCTAACTCCTTATCTTTAGATTATTAGATACTTATTTAATATTCCGTCCTTTGATCAGACCAGCGATTATTTGTTCGATCGCAGAAGCTTTTGGCTCGACTAACGGTTTAGCCTCCTTTTGGCTCCAAACTGTTTCAGGGCGGCTTTGAAGAATATAAATTTCACCTTTGTATGGTAGTCCTTTCTCTGTCGCCCATTCGATGTCCATAGGACGCCCGTAGTGTTGCTCGATAAGTTTAGCAACTTTGGCAAGTTCAATTATCTCTGCGTCCAGAAGACTCTGCGAAGTTTGTCGCTCAGGATTTAACTCCAGCTTTAAAACTTCATCAGATTCGGGGTCGGTCGTATAATAAATCTTCTTCTCTGAAATAGTCTTTTTCACAACATCCATAGTGATCTTGTTGACGTGAAACTGGTCCGGCGTCACTTCTCCGGATACTACACTTTCCCCATAACCGTAGTTCGAGTCTATAACCACGGTAGCCCGATCACCTGTGGCCGGATTAAGTGTAAACATAACCCCTGCGGTAAAAGATCTAACCATCTTTTGGATTGCAACGCTAATGAGCACCATAGAATGATCGAACCCCATTTTTACTCTGTAAGCGATTGCTCTGGGCGTGAACAGACTGGACCAGCACCTTTTTGTTCTGTCCAGCAATTGATCTACTCCCCGTATCCAAAGGTAAGTATCTTGCTGTCCGGCAAAGCTGGCCCCGGGAAGATCTTCCGCTGTTGCTGAAGATCGAACCGCAACCGGCAGGGCCGGTATGCGGCAACGACGAGCCAGGAGACGATAATTCGAGGCGATGATGTCTTCCAATGTTTCGCTTATGGTTCCTGACTCGATCCAAGTTCGGATATCTTTAGATACTTTCTCGAGCTTAGGAATGTCCCCATCATTTAAATCGATCAAATGATTGATAATCTTCGTTTTTAAACCATTGTCATCGAGGAATTGTTCATATGCGGAGGTGGTAATCGCAAAGCCCGGGGGAACCGGGATCTTGGCCTTCATTAGTTCCCCCAGGCTGGCGCACTTTCCTCCAACAACGCCCACCATGCTATTGTCGCAATTTTCAAAGGAAATCACATGCCCTGATGTGTCCATCACGGACTCCTATAGTGTTAAGACAAATATCTAGTCGATTATGTTGATTTCACCTTTGGAACCATCAAGCCTTATTCTTTGGCCGGTTTTAAGCCTCGATGTTGCGGATCCTGTTCCCACGATGGCTGGAAGGCCATACTCGCGACAGACAATGGCCGCATGGCACATAACCCCTCCAACATCAGTAATGGCAGCCTTGATTTTTTGGAAGGCTGGAGCCCAGCTAGGAGAAGTCGTGGGAGCGACAAGTATTTCCCCTTCCTGAAGTTGTCCTACCTCTTTGACTGTGCGGCATACACGAACTTTGCCTTCCACCACGCCGGGGGAACCAGGAA